>JAEMTX010000024.1:5510-16235 GCA_016462055.1 Acidimicrobiia bacterium
CCGCGCTGTCGCAGTTCACAATCTCCTTGTTGCCGACACCACGTCATTTGTTCTTGTAACTGTTCCCCACAACGACACAATCGATGACGCCACTGTTTTCGTCGAGAAACTGGCCGAGGCCGACATCAACGTGGAAGCACTCGTCGTCAATCGCGTACACCCCCACTTCGGCACGAACGAATTGCGCGGTCTTGCTCAAGGCCCGCTTGCGCCTTTCGTCACGGTGCTGCACGAATCGCAACAGGTGGCTGCCGGTGAGCAAAACGTGCTTGAGACACTCACGCGAACCCTTACCAGTGGCGCAGTGGTGAACGTCCCCTTCCTTGATACCGACGTTCACGACCTTGAAGGCCTCGGCCGCCTCTCTCGCTGGTTAACCCCAACCTGACGACCTCCAAAGAACCGCGGAGCCGACGGTTGGGCGGGCCCGGTGCCAGCCGGTACTGTCTGCGACGTGCCCATCATCCTTCTCGCCACCGATGCCGACTGGATTCTCGAAGAGGTCGATGCCTCCCTCGCCGACGAATCGACGAACGTGTACCGAGTGCGAGCAGGCATCGATGTGCTCGAGGCCATCACCCAGTTGAGCCCCGATCTCGTCATCATCGATGAACAGATCGGCAACATGGGCGGTATCGCCACGTGCATGGCCATCCGAAACGCTGAAGGTATGGACGCCATCCCGATCACCGCGGTGCTCATGCTGCTCGATCGGGCTCATGACGTGTTCCAGGTGCAGCGTTGCGATGCCGACGGTTATCTCGTCAAGCCACTCGATTCACTGCGTTTACGCAAGGCCGCCGACGCGCTTCTGGCCGGCGAGGCCTATGCCGACCCGATCAATCTCGCGTCGGGCGATGCCGCTGGTCTGGCCTTTCAAGCCTGAAATCCGGCTTTCATTGCCACCGAGGTCGTCCGATAGGGTGACCTCTCCTTACGGGCTGTAGCGCAGCTTGGTAGCGCGCTTCGTTCGGGACGAAGAGGTCGTGGGTTCGAATCCCGCCAGCCCGACCACATGTGAAAGGACCCCAACTTTTAGTTGGGGTCCTTTTCGATTCAATGATCAGTGACAACCGATCAAGTGATCAGCCCCGACGAGCAAGCAGTTCTTCAGCGATCTGCACCGCGTTGAGCGCTGCACCCTTGCGCAGGTTGTCACCGGAAAGAAACAGCGACAGACCGTGTTCCACGGTGCGGTCGGTACGGATGCGGCCCACGAAGGTGGGGTCGACACCAGCGGCCATTAGCGGGGTTGGAATATCGGCCAGTTCTACCCCTGCAGCCTTGACCAACAAACGACGCGCATCTTCAGGGGTTATGGCGTTCGCGAATGAGGCCGAGATTGAGAGTGAATGTCCGGTGTACACCGGAACGCGCACACACGTAACGGTCACCTCAAGATCCGGAAGTTCAAGAATCTTGCGCGACTCGTTGCGAAGCTTCTGTTCCTCATCGGTTTCGCCGCGACCATCGTCGACAAGCTTCCCGGCGAACGGGATCACGTTGTAAGCGATGGGGGCAGGAAACTTGTCTGGCGTCGGAAGATCGATTGCTGAACCCGAAATTGCAAGTGCAGGCGCCGAGTCGCCGATCTTCCTGATCTGTTCATCGAGTTCGGAAGTTCCCGCTAATCCTGCGCCCGAAACGGCCTGAAAAGTCGTCACAGTGAGCGTGCGCAAACCGGCCTCGAGATCGAGAGGCTTGAGCACCGGCATCGCAACCATGGTCGTGCAATTCGGATTAGCGACAATGTTTTTCGGAATGGAATCGAGCGCGTGCGCGTTGACCTCGGGCACAACCAGTGGCACATCCGGATCCATACGCCAGGCCGAGGAATTGTCGACAACAATGGCACCCGACTCAGCGACTCGTGGAGCGAGAGTTAACGAGGTGCTGCCACCGGCAGAGAACAACACGATGTCGAGACCGGAGTAGTCAGCGGTATCGGCATCTTCCACCGCGATTTCGTGGTCGCCCCAAGACAGAAGGCGACCGGCCGAACGGGCGGACGCAAAGAGACGAAGTTCAGAAACTGGGAACTGACGCTTCGCAAGGATGGCGCGCATAACGCCACCCACCTGACCCGTTGCTCCGACGATACCGATACGCATAAGGGGAGAAACCATAGCGGTCGCCCCCAGTGCGGCCACCAACATATTTCCGCACGACCGTCAGAGCCCAGAATCAGGCCCCGAACGAGCGCTACAGGCGCTCAATCGACGTAGACGGGCCCATCGGCCAAGCCGAAAGCATCGTGCAAAGAAACCACGGCTCGCTCAATGTCGGCTTCGGCCACAACGCAGCTCACACGAATCGCCGACGTGGCGATCATCTCGATATTGATGTTGTTCGCAGCCAACGTTTCAAACACCGTCGCCGCAACTCCCGGGTGCGACTTCATGCCCGCGCCAACAACGCTGACTCGCGCAATGGCCGGGTCGCTTGTGATGTGGGTCGCGCCAATATCAGCCGCGTGTTCTTCACAGATCGAAATTGCGGCATCGAGTTCACTGTGCGGGACAGTGAAGGAAATGTCGGTGACTCCGCGATCTGACGTGTTCTGCACGATCAGATCGACGTTGATATTTGCATCGGCCAATGCGCGAAACATCAGGGCGGCGATACCAGGTCGATCAGCGGCACCCCCGATTGTGACTTTCGCTTCATCGGCATCGTGCACAACTGCCGAAACAATTGCTTGTTCCATGGTCTCGTCCTCCTGGGTGACGATCGTTCCGGTTTCCCATGTAAATGCTGAACGAACATGAAGATCGACACCGTGGGTACGGGCGAACTCGACTGAGCGCATCGCTGGCTTGGGACAACCGTTTGCCGTCATTTCGAGTAATTCGTCGAAACTGATTTTTTCTATTTTGCGAGCGTTCGCCACGATCCTCGGATCCGTCGTGAACACGCCAGTGACATCGGTATAGAGCTCACACGAATCGGCACCAAGTGCGTGAGCAAGTGCAACCGCAGTGGTGTCTGAACCACCGCGACCGAGAAACGTGACATTGGATTCAGGTGAAACGCCCTGCGCTCCACCAACAACAGCTACACGGCCAGCGGCCAGCGCCTCGACAATTCGCGCAGGCTTGACGTCGACGATCTTTGCGTTCCGGTGAGTGGAGTCGGTCAGGAAACCGGCTTGTGAACCGGTAAATGATTCGGCCTCGATGCCCGTGTCGGCAATCGCCATACATAACAACGCCATTGCCTTGCGCTCGCCTGCTGTGACGAGCATGTCCATCTCGCGGCCAGGGCGAGTGTTCGAAACCTCGGCGGCGATTCGCAAAAGGTCGTCGGTTTCCTTGCCCATGGCGGAAATCACGACCACAACCTGGTTGCCCTCTCGCACGGTGCGCGCCACATGGCCAGCGACAGCGCGCATGCGCTCGGGATCGCCGACCGAGGTACCACCGAACTTTTGAACAAGGAGAGCCACGAACTCCAACGCTACCGGCCGCCCCGACCTGATCCCGAATCACTTGTAGGTTCTGCAACCATGGCTCGCACCTCGGACCGCCGACAGCAACAGTTAGCCCGCCAAAAGGCGCAGGCTGCGTCAACGGCCCGCCAACGAAAAGATCGCCGGCGCAAGCAATTGGCTGCAGGGGCCGTTGCCGTCATCGTCGTGCTCTCGACACTCGGCGCTTTCCTCGGTTCGCGTTCTTCTTCGTCGAAGCCGACAACGACGACTGTTCCGACTTCAACCACATTGCAAACCAACGGCATCACCCCGCCGGCGGCAGCGCTCGGCGCCACGCTCACAGGCGCAACGCCCTGTCCCGCCGAAGACGGTTCCTCGACACGAACGACATCGTTCGCTTCGGCCCCATCGATGTGCATTGAGACCGACCACTTCTACACCGCCACCATTACGACCTCGAAAGGTCCGATGACGGTGCAACTCAACCCACGAGTTTCTCCACAAACGGTCAATACCTTCGTCGTGCTCTCCCGCTATCACTATTACGACGGCCAACCCGTAATTAGCGTTCGCACGCGCGCATCATTCACTATCGGCATGGCATTCTCGGGCGGCACCAATCAACCCGGGTTTGCCATTCCGGGCGAGGTCCCAGCAAAGGGAACCGTGTTCACCCCCGGAGCGCTGTCCATGACCCTCGCATCGGCGTCGGCCGGTATCGGCGGGCAACTGGTCGTTGCCACTTTTGACCAAGCTCCCGATAACGATCAACAAGTGACGCCGCTAGGCATCATGCTCAGTGGCGATACGACAATTGCTGCAATCAATACGCTGGCCAGCCAGTCAGGGAAGCCCACGTCATTGGTAACAATCCAATCGATCAGCATCGTCCGCAGCGGAGCAATCCCTAGCTAACAAATGCCCGCGATGGCTCTCATGGCCTGAGCCTTGCTATCGTCGCCGCCCGATGGGAACCACGAAGCGTGAACGCCAAAAGGCCGGCCATAAGGCCCGTCTGAATGTTGAACGATCACTCGACCGTCGCGACCAACGTCGCCGGCGCCTCTTCACGATCGTTGGGGCGGCCGTCATTTTCGTGGCGATCGCTGGGCTGTTCATTGCGTTAAGTGACAACAGCTCAACCTCGACCACCGCCGCAACGACAACGACATCACTGTCGCCGACCACGACCGACGCCTCGCAGAATCTCCCATCGGCAGCGGGTAAACCCTGCGTCGATTTCAACGACACGCTTCCCGCCGGGGCCCCCGATGTGACAATGCCGGTTGGAACTGTCCCCGATTCACTTGTCGTCGAAGACTTTGTTACAGGAACGGGAACTCCCGTCGTAAAGGGCGACTCCGTCACGGTGAACTACACCGGCGTCTCGTGTTCCACCGGCAAGATCTTCGATTCGTCTTGGGCCGCAGGAAAACCCGTGACTTTCCCGCTCAACCAGGTGATCACTGGTTGGTCACAAGGTCTTGTGGGCATGCAACCAGGCGGACGCCGATTGCTCATCATCCCGGCCGATCTTGGCTACGGCTCGACTGGTCAGGGAAACATCGCGCCTGATGAATCGCTCATCTTCGTCGTCGACTTGATCTCGGCATCAGTGGGGGCAACTCCCGGAACAGCAGCGAACTAACGAAGTTCGATCAGAAGACGGCTTCGGGTATCGCAGAGATATCGGAAAGTTTTCCGTCTCGGTGCACGATCACAGAGCCGGCACCGGCCACGCGCCATCCGCCGTTGCCAACTTCGTCGATTATCGCAGTCCTGGTTGGAAGCTCGAGGAGCACCACCCCGGACGACGCAAGGTCAATCGTGCGCCGAACTTTGTCGGGCGACCATTCGTCGCTACGGGCGATCACGGCGAGACCGGGCAGAAGTCCAAGCCCAACCGTGAAGGCACCACCACGCGTATCGACCATTGGGTCGCACAACACATCGGCACCAGCGCCACTACCGACCAATGCGGCACCACCACTCCACGCTCCGAGGAGTGCTTCGTACACCGGGGTTCCTTTGAGCACCGCTCTGATGTGCATGGGCGAAACGCCAGTGAGGTAAATGAACTTCGCATTCGCAACGGCAGAAGCATTGTCAGCATCTAACGCATCGGTGCGCGTGTACACGGGCACTTCACGAACCGTTACATCAACTTTGGCGAACCAAGAGCGAGCAGCATCAACCGACTTCTGAGGATTCTCATAGGCCCAACCTGTGGCGAGAAGTGTCACTTCCGTCGCTCCGACTGCAGCGAGAAGTTCTGCGTCAAACGTGCACCCTTCGGAAAATTCGCCGCCACCGACAAGCGCTAACGGTCCACTCATTACTTTTCCTCCGTTTTGGGTTGAACGCGCCGCGCCCCGACTGACACAAAGTGCCGAAGGGGCGCAACGGCGGTTCGAAAAGTGAATCGATTGATGTCGTCATTGACCAGTGTTGTCGTTCGCAGCGCCGCGACCACATCTCGTCCAACATGAAACCCGCGCACCCGTGGCGACATGCCCCATGGGGTGAGCGCGAACACACGAACTGTGCCGGGCCGAACCACCGGCTCCACCGCTAGGAGGCGGCCTCCCGGCGCCAACAGACGGTCAATCGCGCCAAGCGCCGCTGAGAGGTCGGGAAACCGAATGAGTTCAGCGACCGAAATCACCCAATCCCATTCGGCTGCCGCCTGTCCATCAATAGCCCTTGCAACCACTGTCCGAGCGGCAGGATCGGACAGGTCGAGCACTCGTCCTTGGGCTCGCTGTAACGCTTCGGCCCTACGGCGTTCAAGCGCTGCTTCCACCAGCCGGGGGAACCGGCGGTTTCCTTCAACGATCACGGTTCCGGGCTTTGACACGGCAATCACGCTAGTAGGGCGCCCCCTTCGGTCGATCCGCCAGTGCTTTGCGCAACGAAACCTACCCAGCGGTAACCTCTTGCGCTCCCCCGGATGGCCCGGGACAACTGACGGAGGAATGGCTGTGGCAATCAAACGAATCGGAATCATTGGCTCGGGAATCATGGGCTCGGGCATCGCCGAGGTTGCCGCCAGCACCGGCCACATCGTGGTGCTCCGCTCGCGGTCGATCGATAGTGCGAACGCAATGCTCGCCGGATTGCAGAAGTCTCTCGCCCGCCAGGTCGAAAAGGGTCGCCGCGAACAGGCCGATGCCGACGCTATCGCTGCACGCGTTACCGCTACAGCAGATCTCGCCGATCTCGCCGATTGCGATCTTGTTCTTGAGTCAGTCGTCGAAGATCTCGATGTGAAGCTCGCGCTTTTCCGCGAACTCGATGGCATCGTGAAAGCCGATGCCATCATCGCAACCAACACTTCAACACTGCCGGTTGTGGAAATGGCGATGGCCACAAATCGACCGGGCAAAGTGTGTGGCGTTCACTTCTTCAATCCTGCGCCGGCTATGAGCCTTGTTGAAATCGTTCGACCGATGACCGCCGACGATGCCACCATCGCCGAGGTGACCGCGTTTGCTCAAGCATGCGGCAAAGACCCCGTCGAAGTTGCTGATCGTGCCGGTTTCATTGTGAACGCACTGCTCTTCCCCTACCTGAACAACGCCGTGAAGTTGCTCGAAAACGGAATTGCTACTCGTGACGACATCGACACTGCGATGAAGGGTGGCTGCAACTTCCCTATGGGGCCGTTGCAATTGCTTGACCTCGTTGGCCTCGACACGTCGGTTGCCATTCTTGATGCGTTGTACGACGAGTTCCGCGATCCGAACTTCTCGCCTGCGCCACGACTTCGTCGCATGGTGACCGCTGGTCATCTGGGTCGGAAGTCCAGCATCGGTTTTTACGACTACCGAAAGTGAGTCGCTGTCATCGCCGATGACCGACCATTCGCCATGCCGATTGCTCCGCCACATTCAGAGTGGCAATTTCCCGCGCCGGAATTTGCTGATGAGAACGGATTAATCGGTATCGGCGCAGACCTAGAACCAGGAACGATCCTCGCGGGTTATCGGGCAGGAATCTTTCCAATGCCGATCGATCACAGTGAAACGGTCGGCTGGTGGTCTCCTGATCCGCGCGGAGTGCTTCCGCTCGATGGTTTGCGAGTTTCGCGATCCCTTCGCTACTCCATCGAGCGCTACGAAATCACAATCGACACTGCGTTCGACGATGTCGTTTCCGCATGTGCCAACCCCGATCGCGACGGCGCCTGGATTACGTCTGAGATTCATTCGGCGTATTCGGACCTCCATGCCCTCGGCTGGACCCACTCGGTCGAAACCCGCGACCGCGCAACTGGCGAACTCGTTGGCGGGCTCTACGGCATTCATATCGGCGGACTCTTTGCCGGTGAGTCGATGTTCCACCGCAGCACCGATGCATCGAAAGTTGCCCTCGTCGCATTAGTCGCGCATCTCCAGGAAATCGGCGTGGCCCTGCTCGATGTCCAGTGGCTCACCCCGCATCTCGCCACCCTCGGAGCAATCGCTATTCCCCGCACCCAGTACCTCTCAAAACTCGGTGAGGCCTTGGCAATTCCCGTTCGCCCCTTCCTTTCTGAGGTTTCATCGTGACAACAGCACCTTCAGTGGGAGAGCATGGAGACATGAGTACAACCCCCTCCGGAGATTCCATCCGATCGGCTGATCGACCATGGATGATGCGCACCTACTCAGGGCATTCGACCGCACGCGCCTCCAACGAGTTGTACCGAACGAATCTGGCCAAGGGTCAAACCGGTCTCTCCATCGCCTTTGACCTCCCGACTCAAACTGGGTACGACCCTGATGATCCGCGGGCACGCGGTGAGGTCGGAAAAGTCGGGGTTCCGGTCGCCGAACTTGGCCACATGCGCGAACTCCTAGAGGGCATTCCTGTCGGGGGCATGAACACCTCAATGACGATTAACGCGACTGCAGCGTGGTTACTTGCGCTTTACGTCGCCTACGCGGCAGAGAACGGTGTTGCGTCTTCGGAACTTCGGGGTACAACGCAGAACGACATTGTGAAGGAGTACTTGTCGCGAGGCACGTACATCTTCCCTCCAATCCCTTCGCGTCGACTGATTGTCGACATGGTGGCGTGGTGCTCAGAGAACATCCCCGCCTGGAACCCGATGAATGTTTGCAGTTATCACCTCACAGAAGCGGGCTCGACTCCCGTTCAAGAAATCGCGTACTCACTGGCAACTGCGATCGACGTTCTTGATGCCGTTCGCGACAGCGGCCAAGTTTCTGCCGATCGCATGCCTGCGGTAGTCGCTTCGATTTCGTTCTTTGTGAACTCCGGCATTCGCTTCGTTGAAGAAGTGTGCAAGATGCGAGCTTTCACCAAGATGTGGGACCAAATCTGCCTTGAGCGTTACGGCGTCACCGATGCCAAGGCTCGTCGATTCCGCTATGGCGTGCAGGTGAACTCGCTTGGTCTTACCGAAGCGCAACCCGAGAACAACGTCCAGCGAATCGTTCTCGAAATGCTTGGCGTCACGCTCTCAAAAGATGCTCGTGCCCGCTCGTTGCAGTTGCCCGCATGGAACGAAGCTCTTGGTCTTCCTCGCCCGTGGGATCAACAGTGGTCACTGCGCATGCAGCAGGTTCTCGCGTTCGAATCTGATCTTCTTGAATATGACGACATCTTTAATGGCTCACACGTCATCGAAGGCCTCACTGATGAACTCGTCGCCGCAGCGCAGGCTGAACTCGACGAGGTTCTTGCTATGGGCGGCGCATTTGCCGCCATCGAAGAACTGAAGGGTCGCCTCGTTTCTTCAAATACTGAACGCGTCCGCCGCATCGAAACTGGCGAACAAGTTGTCGTTGGCGTCAACCGGTTCACCGAAGCTGCCGAATCGCCACTTGCTGGAGATGAATCCATTCTTCGGGTCGATCCTGCGCTTGAAGCCCAGACTGTTGCCGAGGTAGAGACCTGGCGCGACGAGCGCGACAACACTGCGGTCGAATCGGCGCTTGCTGAACTTCGACGAGTCGCCAACACTGATGAGAACATCATGGGCGCAACTATCGCCTTGGCTTTGGCCGGTGGCACCACGGGCGAATGGGCCGGCGCACTGCGCGACGTCTTCGGTGAATACCGCGCCCCAACAGGAGTGGCTGCTGCCGCTGGGGTTGGCACATTGCCCGAGGACCTCCGAATCGTTGCCGAACGAGTGAAGGCGATGCCTGGTGGTCCCCCACGATTGTTGGTGGGCAAGCCCGGCCTCGATGGCCATTCAAATGGCGCCGAACAAATCGCGGTCGCGGCCCGCGATGCCGGAATGGAAGTCATCTATCAGGGCATTCGTCTTACGCCGGCCCAGATCGCCGCAGTGGCGAGAGACGAAGACGTTGATGTCGTCGGCCTTTCGATTCTTTCGGGGAGTCATTTGGGACTCGTCCCTGATGTGGTGAAACGACTTCGTGCCGAAGGCGTGACCTGCCCAGTCATCGTCGGGGGGATCATCCCCGAAGATGACCAATTGACCTTGCTCAACGCCGGCGTCGCTCGCGTCTACACACCAAAAGACTTTGAACTCGGACACATCATGAGCGATATCGCTGATCTTGTCATCGAGACTCGTCGCTGAAACCTGCGACTAGTCGTTCAACTCAGCGATCACGGCTTCGGTATCTTCACCAAGCGCTCGTGCTGCAAATCTGATTCCGCCAGGAGTCGCCGACAAACGAGCGATGACGTTCTGCATCGGAACGCCATCGATATCGATGATTGCCTTGCGCTCCCGAAGATGCGGATCATTCACGACTTCGGTCATCGAGTACACAAGGGCAACCGCGACTTCTGCACGTTCAGCTTCTTCGAGTACTTGCTGAAGCGTTCGCTCGCCGACCCAATCGGCCACGATCTGATCGATCAGTTCCCGATTGGCAACTCGGCTCTCGAATCCTTTGAATCGAGGATCGTCGGCGACACCGACCATTGCCATAAATCGTTGGGCCACCGACTCTGCCGTGGCAGAGACAACCACCCACTTGCCGTCAGCGCATTCGTAGGTCTTTCTCGGCACTGTGTACGGAATTCCCGAACCAAGTCGGGGCTGTTCGTAACCAGTGAGTGCATTTGCAGACACGAGCGGGCCCATCAAATGCAGCATGGATTCAAGAAGGTTCACATCGACGATCTGACCCACACCTGAATGCACCGCAACCATGGTCGCGAAGGCCGCCACGATTGCGGTCACTTCATCGGTCAATGCAATCGGTGGAAGCGTTGGTCCGCCGTCGGGTTCGCCGTTGACATTGGCAAAACCCGACATCGCTTCGGCAATCGAAGCAAAACCCGGACGATCTCGGTACGGACCGGTC
>JAEMTX010000172.1 GCA_016462055.1 Acidimicrobiia bacterium
TGACGAGGCTCGCGCGATCGGACGACTCTTCCTTGAAGCGCTGAATGCCGTCGCAGCAATTCCCCGAGTCGTCATTGCTGCCGTCGCAGGCCCTGCGCTTGGTGGCGGATGCGAACTCGCGTTGGCCTGTGATCTTCGTGTGTGTTCAACGAGCGCGAAGTTCGGGCAGCCGGAAATCCTTCTTGGCATAATCCCCGGTGGTGGTGGCACACAACGCTTGGCACGGTTGGTGGGGCCATCGCGCGCCAAGGATCTAATTCTCAGTGGCCGTCAGGTTCGCGCCGAGGAAGCTTTACGTATCGGACTCGCTGACGAAGTGGTGGAACCCGAGAACCTTGAGGACCGTGTCTTTGAACTCGCTGCAGCATTCGCCGCTGGACCAGTGCAAGCACATGCAATCGCCAAACGGGTGATCGACCTAGGCCTTGAAGGTTCGCTTGCCGTTGGGCTTGAACTCGAACAGGACGCGTTTGTCGAGGTATTCGCGACTGACGACGCTCGAATCGGCGTTGCGTCGTTTCTCGAGAACGGTCCCGGCAAAGCGCAGTTCACGGGTCGATGACACGTTCTTTCGGACGCGGTTGGTCGTTGGGGGTTGGTGCGCAGTGACGCAACCAATGTCAACCTGTTATCGCCATCCGAATGCCCGAGCCGGCGTGAGTTGTCAGCGTTGCAATCGCAAAATTTGTGGCTCGTGTATGACTCCGGCTTCGGTCGGTTTTCAATGCCCTGAATGCATCAAGGGTTCTGCGAAGAACTCACCGGTCATCCGTTTTGGTGAGATGCGTGCAGGCCGACCAATCGTTACCGAAGTGCTGATCGCATTAAATGTTGTCGGTCTCATCGCAGCCATTGCGACGGGCGGCTCGCTCTTCAACGGTGGTGGCACCGCCACCGACCGCGGATTGCTTATTGGCTCAGGTGGCGTCGCGAGCTACAGCGGTAATGGCCTCAGCTTTCGGTTCGTTGGTGTTGCCTACGGCGAGTGGTGGCGAATCGTTACCGGTGGTTTTCTCCATTCCGGAATTTTGCATCTGGGCATGAACATGCTTTTGTTGTATTTGCTTGGCGCTCAGCTCGAACCATTGCTGGGGAAGGCACGTTTTCTTTCGCTCTATGTCGCCTGTCTCGTCGCTGGATCATTCGGCGTACTTCTGGTGTCATCGAATAGCGCGACGGTTGGTGCCTCAGGAGCCGTCTTCGGGCTTATGGGTGCTGCGGTGATCTCACAGCGACGGGCCGGAATCGATATCTGGCGCAACGGAATTGGCGGACTTGTCGTCATCAACTTGCTGCTCACATTCGCCGTGCCAGGAATTTCGGTGGGCGGACACGTTGGTGGGCTCGTCGCCGGGGTAGCAGTCGGCGCGATTGTGTTTGCCCTCGATAGCGCAGTGCGCAGTCCATGGGTAGGCACTGCTGCGTGCATTGCGATCACGGTTGCGTTGTGGGGCGGCTGCTTGTGGGCAGCAGCCCGTTAGGTCATCGTGATTCGACGATTGTTTTCAACTCTTTGAGATTTCGTTTCCAAATGAGTTTGAGAACCTGACCGCCCACGAGTGCACCGACCGGACCACCCATCCACCACGGGAAGGTGAGTGATTCTTTCCACTGGAATCCGGCTCGATGTTCGCCGACGGGGAGGATCGTGAATGCTCCGGTCCCGGTCACCATCCCGACATGGCGAACGCCAATGGTCGTTCCGGGTTCCCATTCGGTAATTTCCATTTTGTCGGTGAGGCGGAATGGCCCGACTTTTGTGTCGCAATCGAAGGTGGTGCCAACGCCAGAAGTCGTTGGAGTCGTGAAGCGGATTGCCACGGCATCGTGCATCCAGTCGACATGGTCAGCAACGTTCTCTACGACCGCCCAGACCTTGTCTGGTGTTGCGTCTATGACTGTGCCGACCCTGATAGTTGCCATTACCCCAGCGTAGGGAGTTAGCGGTCAGAACGTTGTGTTGGGGGCGTAGATCGAAATATGTGTCGTGCTGTCGTCGGTGAACGGTGATCTCCGCCAGTCGCTCCACCGTTCTTGGAGGACAAGTCCTGCGGTGGCCGCAGCATCGTCGAGAGCGAGTGGTCCGCAGATCAGGACTGACCACGGACGGATTGTGAGAGCGCTGGGACGAACTTCGATATGTCGACCAGTCAGAACTGAGGTTTCCGAGTTGTACGTAGTTTCGATGAAGACCGCGGCATCTGAATTCACGTTTGCCGGTGAAAGGGAGTTCGGAGGAATTGAGTCGGCTGCAACCGGAACGAATGCTTCGATAACCAATGTGCCGTCAGCGGCTAGCAACGAGCGACTTGACTCGAAGCAGTGAGTGACGTCGCTAAGACTTACGAGATTGAGCAGCGTGTTGAACGCGCAGAACACTGCCGAAAACTGTTCGTTGATCCCCGAGAGCGCAAGCGCGGCCGGGGCGTCAGTCATATCGCCGAGAACTCGGATCACCTTCTGCTCACGATCGACGAAGGCGAGCTGGTCGAGCATCTCTGGCGAAGCATCAATGCCGATAATTCGGAGCCCGCGTCGAGCGAGTGGGATTGCCAGTCGCCCGGTGCCAACACCAAGTTCCAAGACCGGTCCGCCGTTGGCCAAGAGAGCGAGCGCTTCAACGGCTGCGCTTGTATCGAAGAAGTCCGAGTACCAATCGTCGTAGACGTCGGCGAAGGAGCGTCCGTATCTACTTGGGTCTGAAGAGTCTGCGGCGGCCACTAAGAGAGTCTGCCCGTGATGGCTCCATCAGTCGGCCGGTACCCTTAAGGAATGACGTCGTACCTTGATCACGCTGCGACGGGACCAATGCGTCCCGAGGCGATCGAAGCGATGTTGCCCTTTCTTTCCCATCGTTATGCCAATCCTTCGGGGGCCCATCGATTCGCACGTGATGCACGTCGAGCCGTCGATGACGCTCGAGAAGAATTCGCCAGCCTTGTCGGAGCTGAACCGGGCGACATCATCTTCACCAGCGGCGGTACCGAATCTGACAACTTGGCTATCTTCGGCCTCGGGTCGGTTGATGGCGTCGCAGTATGCAGCACGGTTGAACATCATGCAGTACTCGATCCCGTTGCTGCGCTCGACGGGCGATTCGTCGCTGTCGATCGCCTCGGCAATGTCGATAGCGCTGATCTAGATCGAGTGTTGGCGGAAGGTCCTGTAAGGGTCGTTTCGTTAATGGTCGTCAATAACGAAACGGGTGTCATTGCTGATCTTGAATCGTTGAGCAAGGTTGTTCGCAAGGCCGCACCGGGTGCAGTGCTGCACTCAGACGCAGTGCAGGCCTTCTGCTGGACCGACATCGCCAAAGCTTGTTCCGCTGTCGACTCGTTCAGTCTGAGTGCTCACAAATTTGGTGGGCCAAAAGGTGTTGGCGCACTCATTGTTCGCCCAGGTATTCCGCTTACTGCTCGGCAGTTGGGTGGAGGTCAAGAGCGAGAACGCCGTTCCGGAACGCAGAACGTTCCCGGAATTGTTTCCATGGTGACAGCGGCGCGCCTTGCCGCCGAGGAGCGAGTCACCGAAATCTCTCGCATCGGGAGTCTGCGCGACCAACTTCTCGACGGGTTGCTCGCTGCCCTTCCAGGGACCATCGAAACAGCAGATGCTGACCGATCGAATCGGGCTGCCGGGATTGCCCATCTGTGTATTCCAGGAGTGGAGAGTGAAGCACTGCTGTTCCTGCTTGAGCGGGGCGAGGTGTCTGCGTCGGCAGCGTCTTCCTGTGCGAGTGGAGCGATGCAGTCATCACACGTGCTTGCGGCCATGGGCATCGAAAGCGATCTTGCTCGCGGTTCGCTCCGGCTTTCTTTGGGTTGGTCGAGCACCCAGGCTGATGTCGATGAAGCGCTTACTGTTATTCCTCCCGCAGTAGAACAACTTCGAAAGTTCGGGTTCTGACGATGCAGGTAATGGTTGCCATGTCTGGAGGCGTTGACTCCTCGGTTGCCGCGGCGATGTTGCGCGACCAGGGCCACGATGTCGTGGGCGTCACCCTCAAATTGTGGGGCGGGGAGTCTGATTCGGGTTGTTGCTCAGTGAGCGACGTCGACGATGCTCGGCGAGTAGCGCAGCAACTCGACATCGATCATTTGGTGTTCAACTTCTCCGAGGACTTTGATCGCGATGTTGTCGAACCGTATGT
>JAEMTX010000025.1 GCA_016462055.1 Acidimicrobiia bacterium
ACAAGCACACCAGCTTCGATCATGCTTTCGGCCATAACAAACACGTAAGCGGGACCAGAACCGGAAAGGCCGGTGACCGCATCGATTTTTTCTTCGGGTACTCGGACCACAACTCCAACCGCTTCGAGCACTGACGCTGCCCAATCGAGGTCGGCCTCTGTGGCCGACGAGCCGGCGGCAATTGCTGCAGCACCCGCACGAACGACTGCAGGAGTGTTCGGCATGGCTCGCACCACGGCGATGCCATCGCCAAGTGATTTCTGCAATGAGGTAGTTGTGACGCCAGCGGCGATCGACAACACGCGTTTCGCACCCGCTTCTGCCAAGGCCCGACAGGTGTCGGCGACATCACCGGGTTTCACGGCAATGACCGCGCCGTCAGCCGCCACGAGCGAATCGGTGACAACAATGCCAGGGAAAAGTCGTGTCAGTTCTGCGCGCCGATCGGCGACGCGTTCGATAACTGCGAGTTCACTTGGTTCGGCCCAGCGAGCATCGAGAAGTCCCCCGAGGAGGGCTTCTCCCATGCGACCGCCACCAACAATTTGAAGTCGAATCATGGTGAGACGCTACCCAATCGGCGCGAGTCGGCCTTTACCGATTCACGCTCGCTACCGAATCGTTGTCCGGGTGGTCGATCCGACACACCCACTTCCCCGATGAATGCAGCGGTTCGCGCCACCCGGACGACCGTGACAGTAAGGCCCGGCAGTTCGGTGGCGCATGGGCCAAACGAGCGATTCGCCCGCGACTGGCGCAACTAGTTCGTGGCAAAACGCGTGGCGAATCCGATGCGCAGCGCCGGCAAGAAGAACTGTTCGACATACATGTAGATCGACCCGAGGATTCGGTCGAGTTCCCCATCGTCAATCGCGTGAACGGGAAGCGAGCCAGCAAGAAAGACAGCGTCTTCCTCACCGATACAAAATGACATCCCGTTGACTTTTCGATTTCGCCGGAGGAGATGCTCGAAAAACTGCGCATGGTTCTCGTCGGGAGCGGGAATCACATAGGTCTCGTAGTGCAAGGTCCTCTGACGCAACGTGAACCAAATCGTGAATATGTCTTTGCTCTCGCCGAGGACTCGGATATACCAACGACGTTCCGAAGGCTCACCGCGTTCAACTGCTGCAACTATCGGATTCCGCGCAAGTTCATTTGCCAACCACTCGCTGATTTGGATCTCGATCAGATCAAGTTGCTGTTCGTCAGCGATGTCATCGGCCATGGTTTATCGGCATTCCACAAGTGCGCGAGTGGTGAGATCGGCATACAAGCGGCGCAGACGGGCCGCCGTTGTCGACCATGTGTAGTGCGACGCACTTTCGGCGGCGGCTGCAGCCATCGATTGTGCGAATGACGGCGTATCGAGAATGGTCCCGATCGCCTCGGCATACTCGCGAGGGTCACGGTTGTCGATGAGAAAGCCAGTGACTCCGTCATCAACCAGCGTTAACAAACCACCAACAGCAGCGGCAACTACCGGAGTTCCACAAGCGGCAGCTTCAAGTGCGACGAGCCCAAAGGATTCAGAACGACTCGGAACAATGCACACATCGGCAGCGCGGTAGTAGGTGGAAAGAAGGTGATGAGGCTGAGGCGGAACAAATCGGACACGCTCAGTCAGACCAAGCGCATCGACTAACGACGTTGCGGCGTCGAGTTCAGCGCGGCCTTCGGCGCCGCTCGCTCCGCCCACGACTAACAACAACGCATCGGGATGCGATTCGGACAACTCGGCCAATGCTGCAATCGCAATTGTCAGACCCTTGAGTGGCTGAATACGCCCAGCGAACAACAACACCGGATGATCGCCAAGGCCGAGTGCAAAGCGCGCGCCGCGACGATCGCCAGCAGAGAAGAACGCATGATCAACGCCAGGCGGAACTATTTCGATTCGGGTTGGGTCAGCTCCGTACAGCTCAACGAGTTGCGTCGCTTCCGCCGCACAGTTGGCGAGGATCGCATCGGAACACGCAATAACTTCGGTCTCGGCCTGAATCCGGCGCTCTGGTTCCGCGTCGCCAGTTTCAGCCTTGACACGGGCAAGAGTGTGGAACGTTGACACCAGCGGCAACGACAGCTCGTGCTTGAGACGATGACCGACCACGCCCGACAACCAATAGTTGGCATGGATCGCGTCGGGTCCATCGGCACGCTGCAAGTGGCGAGCAACGCCATCGGAGAACTCGTCAAGAACTTCGGGGAGGTCTTCCTTCGCAAGGTCAAGCGGGCCAGCATCGACATGTACGACTCGGAAGCCCGGCTCAACATCGACGAAATCGGGTTGATCCTCGGCCGAGCGCCGTGTGTAGACCTCGGTTCGAACGCCAGCTTGTGCGAGCGCGCCGACGAGTTCGCGCACGTACACATTCATCCCGCCCGAATCGCCACTGCCAGGTTGCGCAAGGGGGGAGGTGTGAAGCGAAAGTACCGCTAGAGATTGCATGACCCCTCTACGTTACGGGGAGAGGACCCCCAGAAACACCTTCAGGGGTTCGGACCGCTCCAAAACTCTGATCTCGAGCGGCAAACCTCGTATCCGCCTGGCGGCGTCAGCCGATACGGGAGAGATAGTTGGTCAGCATCCAACACCACACCGGGGCAACGACCAGCCACACATCCAGCCGCCGAAGGGCTGGACCGGCGGACTCTGAGGTTGGGGCCAATACCGAAGCCAATAACGCACCGAGTGGAGCAAGTACCGCAACAAGAGCGCCAAACACCCAACCGGCACGAGTCTCAAATGGCCCAATTTGGAACACCGCTTCAGCAAAGGTCACAACCATCACCGCTGCGATTCCCGACAGTGGGCCTTCGAAAATGCTTTGCGCTTCCGAACCCATCAGATAGTCGCCCGTTTCATAGGCACTGATAAGGATGAGCAGAACGACAAGCGCACCCATATCGGTGCGTCCGGTCAGTACGACCGAGCCAGCACCAAGCGCAGGAAGAATCGTCGAACGGAGCCCCACAAGAATATCGCTCCGAAGAACGCCACTGACAACAACAATTGTTGTCGCAACGATGAGACCAGCTCCAAATCCAATAGGGCCGGCGAGTGCGGCAATCGGAACAACTGCGGCAGCAACACCACAAACAATTGGATTGGATTTTCGCCCGGCATCAGCCCATGCGCGAACAGTTTGCATTGCCGCAACTGCTGCAAGCACCGAAAAGAGCACGGACACTGCAATCGTTCCCAAGGCGCAAGCCGCGCATGCAGCGATGAACCACAACACACCTAAACGCGCGTGTGGGCCGTCTGGCTTCGGGAGATAGACGAGTCGACCAACAATCGTTGATTTGGCTTTTGTGCCACTCACGAGTGCCCACCAGAAACAGGCGGTAGCACTGCAATTTCGTCGGTATCAGTGACGGCTGCGTCACCAGTGACGGGCTCGCCGTTGCACCACACACGACTCGTTGCCACGACCTCGGCAAACGCAGGTCCGTAACGTCGGGCCGCCTCGGCAAGAACTTCGTCGACAGTTGACCCCGCGATTACGTCTCGGCTGGTTCCGGCTGCTTCCCGGGCCGACGCGAACAGACGAAGAGAAGCCACAAGCGAAGGTTACGTGGTCGCCGACTCACGTCGGTCTCGATGGTCGGGTACCGTCACGCCGTGACCCGCCTCCTACTTGTACGCCACGGACAGTCCGAATGGAACGCCGTTGGCCGTTGGCAGGGAAAGGCCGACCCCGAACTCACCGACTTCGGCCGACAGCAGGCATTCCATGCCGCCCAGCGAATCGGCTCAGTAGACGTCATCGTTGCCTCACCGCTCGTTCGCGCGTTTGAAACGGCGCAAATTATTAGTTCTCAAATTGGCGTCGGGCCCATCGTGATCGATCCCGATCTCATGGAACGCGACGCTGGCGAATGGGAAGGCCTGACCCGCGCCGAGATCGACACCGAGTGGCCGGGATACCTCGGTCATGACAAATGGCCTCCCGGCTACGAACTGCACGATGAATTACTTGTTCGCACCCGCGCCGCACTCGACCGCATCCACGCTGAGTATGAAGGCGCAGATGTCCTCGTGCTCACGCACGGTGGCGTGATCGGCACGCTTGAGGTCCAACATTCTGAACAATGGCAACGCATGCCGAACCTCGGCGGACGCGTGTTTGTCCACCATGGCGACTGCCTCGAAATCGGCGAACGAATGGTTCTCGTCGAGGACGATGAAATCACTATTCCCGATCAGATTTGAATGATCCGATGACCGAGCCCCAACGTTCCTCACTCCCAGTAGAGATCGTTAGGTCGCGGCGTCGTCGAAAGACGGTGCAGGCCACCATCGTCGACGGTGTCATTCGCGTCCAAGCACCCGCTTCTATGTCGGAGCGCGAACTCAATGAGCATGTTCATTACCTCGTCGCTCGTCTCGAACGCCGCTTTCGATCCGAGACTGTCGATCTCGAATCACGCGCGCTGCGCCTGTCAAAACGATTCTCACTTCCCAAAGCCACGTCAGTGGAGTGGGCCGATCAGCGAAGTCAGTGGGGATCGTGTACGACGACGAATGGTGAAATTCGAATCTCGAACCGGCTAGCGGCGTACCCGCCATGGGTTCTCGATTACGTCATCGTCCACGAACTCGCTCATCTCGTTGAAGCAAACCACTCTCCCGCGTTCAACGCACTCGTTGCTAAGTACCCACTCGCAGAACGCGCGCGCGGCTTTCTCATGGCCATTTCTTTTGGCGAAACCGGAATTGCTCAAGATGTCGACGGAGAAGCACCGCAACCGGAAGAAGAAACCGATTCGCCCCTCACGCTGTTTTAGAGCTCAGGCCTGTCTTTTTCGGCCTATGACCACACAATGCGGATGGAAGTAGCCCTTGTCAAGGCGCGACATCTGCGTTTCGAGTCCGTCAGACCTCATAAGCGCTTCGAGTTCAACAGCAGAGGGAAAGTTCAATGCATCGCCGTGGGTGATTCGCAGCACTTTTGTTGCAAGAAACTCTTGGAACTGCGCCATCTGTGCCTTGAACTTCGGTGAAGTGTCGACTTCCTTCACGACCAAAAGTCCATCAGGCGAGAGCGCTTCAACGCATTCGGCGAGCAGCGCCGTTCGGGCTTCGACTGGAAGAAGGTAAAGCACGTCAGCGAAAACAATCGCATCCCAACCGCCATCAATGAGCGGCACATCGCCAGACGATCGGTGTTCAAACGAAAGGTTTGCTTCACCATTGCGAAGGCCGAGAACCGACTGCTTAGCGAGCGCGATCTTTTCTCCATCGATGTCAATACCTACGACGCTGCGGCCTAGAGAGGAAACGGCGAGGAACGTCGTGAATACTCCGTGACCACAACCGACTTCGAGAATGTTTCCTGAACGCGGAACCTCAACCTCAAGTGCCTCGAAAGGGGCTGTCCACCACCGAATGTTTGTATGAAGGCGCGCCGACCGCGGTAAATCTCGCCACAGTGCAAGCGTTCGTTTCGCTGCCACCGAACGAGGTGGCTTCACATTCCCCACCTAGGAAGATCAGCAAAAGTCCCGAGTCGAAAGCCCGAGTCTTCAATCGCCGAGCGCACGGTGTCCGAACACAACGCAGTGAACTCGAGATCCCAGTTGTAGTTCCATCGGTAGCGATCGCGTTCGGGGTCATCTGGTAATCCGGGATGACTTCCAATTTCCACACTTGTCGCACCTGAAGCGGCCAAGAGGACAATCGCTTGAACCATTTCTGTGGTGCCGAGTGATCCAGCTTCATCAAGACCTGTCGCCGCTCCTGTCCAGGCCCAGTGCCGTTCACGCAACTGCGCCTCGAGTTGACGCGCAAGACGTCGGACCACAACACCCACCGGACCGCGCGCATTCGACCGCGTCACACGCATGGCATGAACGCCATTCGCATCACCAAGATCGAGTAGCACTCGACTCACAGATGGCCAGAGATGAATGTGTTGATGCGTATCAAAATGATCGACAACAAGGCCCTCGCCAGAGATGGCTTCAAGTTGAGCAGCAAACTCTCGACGGAGATCATCGGGATCGATTCGATGAGCAGCAGCACGAGGCAAAAATGCTTTCCAGGTTGGCCAGAAATTTCCTCGTTTGTCGACCAGCGAAGGAACTTCGCGAGCCGACAGCAGAGGAGGATCCTCACCGACTGCGGTGAAATGGGCACCCACTCCAAGACTTGAGACATCGCGCAATTGCTTCGCCGAAGAACTAAATGCTGGCGCTACAGCGATGACTGACGTTGACGTCACGACTCCACGTTCATGAGCCTCAATGATCCCTTGAGAGACTCGTGCCGTGAGGCCGAAGTCATCGGCAGAAACAATCAGAATGGGTGCTTCGTCGTTTGACGACTTCACGAGGCCGCGCCGCCCCCTGAGTTCCAGGGCTGGCGCACCTCAATCGGTAATGGTTCGAGCGATTGGAGCTCGCTACGGAGTTCATACATTTCGCGAAGAATCTCGAAGATCACCGAGTTCGAAGACAGCGTTGAAATTCCGCGTGTGCGTGGGAAGTAATCGACGCCGAATTGCACGATGCTGAATCCGAGCTTCTGAGCACGAGCAAGTAACTCAACGTCGATGAACGAACCCTCGCTCTGGAGTTCGACGTTGTCGAGCAGTGTGCGCCGCATGAGTTTGAAAGCAAAATTCATGTCACGAAGGCGTAACCCGAACATCGTTTGAATCAAGTGGTTGTAGACGTAGCTGTAAGCGAGACGACGAGGACCTTCACCCGTGCGATCGAATCGGTACGCGCTCACAATGTCGGCTTCGTAAATCCGAAGTAGTCGAACTGCCTTCGACACTTCCGCCATATCGAATGGGAGGTCGGCATCGGTATAGAGCACGATTTCGCCCTTGGCGTTTTCGAAGCCCGTCTTGAGCGTGCCACCAAGCTTTCGATTTATTTCGTGATGAACAACTGAGATCCGCTCGTCGGCCGCGGCCATCTCGTCGGCGATCTTGCCGGTTGCGTCGGTCGATGCGTCGTTGATGATGAGAACATCACAGCGAGCGATCTCCCCCGCTTCGATCAACGCATCGCCTGCTTCGAACGCTGCCGCGACGGCGCGTTCGATTGTCTCTTCTTCGTTCCACATTGGGTAGAAAATCGTGAGGCTCTCGAAATGTGCCATGGCCTCAGGCTACGTAGTAGCCACGCCCAAATGCGAAGACCCACAGCAGCAGCACGATTCCGCTGGTGGACCACCACGCCCAGCGCAGCGCCCGACGATCCGCCAAAAACCCACCGAGCACAAGGAAACACGGGAAAGTAGCCAACAGATACCGGCCCGTTCCCTGAAAATCTTTCGTGCCCACGAGGGCAATCGCCAGCATAGAGAAGCAGTACAGGCCATAGCCCCAGCCGAACTTCTTCCAGACCTGCCAGGCCAGAAAGAGGAAGCCCAGAACAAAGAGCCCCTGAAGAATAACCGTTACGGCGTATTGCACTTTTTCAAACGTGGCGGTGTCGCCGTTCTGAAACCAATCCCACGACCAGCGCGGCAAATTTTTAATCTGCTGGAACCACGTGACCTTGAACCAAGTCCTTGGGCCTGAGCCCTGATCCCATCCCGGAGCGCGCTGCACTACTTCAAATGCAAACGGATGACCAAACCGAATTCCGAGAAAGATCATGTACCCGACGATTCCGACGAGTGACAACAAAACTCCAAAATCGGCGAGACGAATACGACGCCACATAATCCGAGGGCGCCAACGAGAATCCCCTGCTTCGATCACATGCCGGCGCCAAAGAGCAACGGCAACGAGTCCGATGATGAGCGCAACGCCAACTGGTCGGGTTGCGGTAGCAACGGCGCCAGCAAGGCCGGCGAGAATCGTATGGTCACGTTCAAGAAGAAGAAACGCACCAGCCGCGGCAAATAAGAAAAGTGCATCGCCGTACACGGCGCCGAAGAGATAGAAGACGTAGGGATAGAGCAACAGTGTGATGAGTGAAACGCGCGCAACTCGACCGGGAACTCGATCGCGGAACCAACGGAAAATGGCAAGGACAGCGCCAAATCCGCACACGATCGTCACCAACGATCCGAGCAGTTTCACTGACAGGGTCGTGACGGAATGAAGCCCCCACAATGTCCCTGGATAGGCCGGGAAAAATGCGACCGCAGACTGACTTTCTGAGCCCGCATACCAATAACCGGTGGTCGCAATCTGTGTGTACCAATTGCCGTCGAACCGAAGCCAACCGCCAAAGATTCCAGAACCCGCATAAGGGGCTACGCCGCCGTAGCTCGCAAACGGCCCACGAGCACCGAGCCACACTGCGAGAAAGAGCGCAGCAAAGACAGCAGCCCAGAGTGCGGCTGCATCGACCCAAGGGGCGCGGCCCAACACCCCCGTTTTTGTTTCGCCGGCGAGCTCTGATTCGCTCGGTATGGGGGAGGAAGGCACGACACGACGCTACCTGTGGCGTCGGCGGGGTCTGGGGAGACCGGTAACGTGTCGCTTCACGCCTCTGTGGCCAAGTTGGTTAAGGCAGCGGACTTTTAATCCGACGATCGTGGGTTCGACCCCCACCGGAGGCACCACAAAACGCTCGAAGCGCCCACCATTTGGTGGGCGCTTCGTCGTTCAAAACCGTTGCGGACGAGCGATCAGACCGGGGACTTACCCGTTCGAGCGGCCTCGAGCAGAGCATTCCACTGATCTTCAGTGATTGCTCCACTTGTGCGGTAGACAATTTTGCCTTGTGCATCAGCCACGACGAAGTACGGGAATCCTGAAACTCCCAATGCATCACCCGCTTGGTTCTGTTTGTCATCGACAATGGTCGGCACGCTCCACTCTTCGCGACGCAACCAGTCGCCAGCGGGGAAGTTGCCCTTTGTCGGGTTGTTCGACGTTGCCACAGTCACGAGGTCAACGCCGGCAGGCATTCCAGACGCGTTGAGCCACTTCTGAATGCGCGGTACCTCGTTCCGGCAAAAGGAACACCAGTGAGCAACAACCATGATGATGTGCGGCTTCCCATTAGGGGCGATGGTCATTTGCTTACCGTCGAACTGCTGGCCGGTCACCGTTGGGAAGACTGTTCCGACCATCGGATCGGTACCGCTATCAGGCTTCGGAGTCAGCGCCGTTCCAGACACCACAACCTGGCCATATTCAAGGTTCCCGTTCGGCACAATGGTGCCGCCGCTCGGTGAGGCGCCCCCACCGGAGGAACTCGTTCCGCGACCAGCCACGATTGCGACGATGCCGACCGCGATCACGACTCCAACGATGGCAACCCAAATCAATGAAGTGGACTTTCCTTTGCCCGAATTCGATGCAGCTCGAACGCGCTGTGATGCGGACTTGGATTTACCGGGACGGTTACTCACGCAATTACCTCTACTTCTTCGGTGATTTCAAAATCACTGCCGGACGGATCACTTGCTAACAACAACGCAATCATGAACACAGCAGCTGAAAGTGCCATGAACGGAAGAGTGACGAAATCGAATTCGTTCACGAATTTGGTAGTGCACGGCGCATCAGCGGTGCAGAACGAGGTTCCGGTTGACGGCGGGAACCATTGGATCCATGAGTGATAGGCCGAAATCACAATGCTGATGCACAAAACGGGAATGGCATAGATCTTGATTGCCGCGTCGCGTCGCCACGCAGCAATTCCGAGGATCACCGACCATGGGTACAAGCAGATGCGCTGATACCAACACAACTCGCACGGCACATAGCCCTGCACCCTTGAGTAATAAAGCGACCCCAACGTGGTCACAAGCGCAATGAACCATGCCAGCGGAAGCGCAACATTGCCTAACTGCGCTCGTGATTCAGCAAACGCGTCAGGATTCCCGAAACGGCGCACGAGTGCGCCAATGACGATGGCTGCAGTACCTGCCCAACAAGCAAGGGCGAGCACTGCGTAAAAGAACGAGAAGGACTGGACATTCATGCGTGGACATCCTCGCAGAATCCGAGCCTTTCTCCAACGCGACCGCTCTTCTCCCAGCCCAGCCACCAATTCACAGGCTTGACGTGTCGGAGAGCCCGTAGGCTCGAACCATGAGTTCCTCGCCCTCCGGTACCACCGTCATAGCGGCCGTTGACTTTTCCGATCATGGCGAGCAAATCGTCCGAGAAGGACTGCTCTTGGCCCGCGCTGCCGGGTCTTCATTGCATTTGGTGCATGTCGCAGCTGGTGAACCCGTCCTTGCTGGCTACGACAAAGAAGACATCAGTTCCTTCACCCGTTCCGCTCGCGCCGGCGAACTGACCGATGAGCATCGCAAAGTCCGAGAACTGGCAGAAACGCTCACCGACACCACCGAGGTCGAGGTTCACCCCTTGGTGATCATGGGGCCGGCGTCGGAAACACTGCTCACCGCGATTGACGAACTCAACGCTTCACACATCGTCTTGGGCACGCACGGCCACGGCGGAATGCATCACCTCATGTTTGGCAGCGTGGCCCAAGAACTCGTGCGGCGCAGCAACGTTCCGGTCCTTCTTGTGCCTGTCGTCAAGCGTTAACGGTCGAACAGTCAACAATGCGTGCACCGCGCAACCTGCCCGATCGTGGTCGTCCACCCAAACTAACGAAGACGCCTGAACGCTAACTATGGAAACAACGATTGAAGGCTTAAGTAGCGATGACGTCGCACGGCGGATCAGTGACGGCCGTACCAACGATGTTCCGAATCCGACGAGTCGAACCATCAGTCAGATCATCAAGGCGAATGTTTTTACGCCCTTCAATCTCTTACTCGGCATTCTGCTTGCGATCATCCTTGCGATCGGCGAGTACCGCGACGCGTTGTTCGGCTTTGTTCTTGTCGGGAATGCCCTCATCGGCATCGTGCAGGAGGTTCGTTCCAAACGATCGCTCGATGCGCTCGCAGTCCTCAATGCTCCGCAATCGACCGTTCGACGAGATGGAGTCGATCTATCAGTCGCTTCGAAAGACGTCGTTCTCGACGAGATCATTGTGCTCATGCTTGGCGATCAAATCGTTGTCGACGGTGAAGTACTTGAAAGTACGAACTTAGAAATAGACGAGTCACTTCTGACCGGCGAAGCCGAACCGGTCGACAAGGCGACCAACGAAAACGTGATGTCAGGCAGTTTCGTCGTCGCCGGTAGCGGAATCATGCGCGCAACTGCAGTGGGCGCCGATTCCTACGCGTTCCGGCTTTCCAGCGAGGCTCGACGCTTTTCGTTAGTGAAGAGCGAACTGCGGATCGGCATCAATCGAGTGATCACCATCGTCGGCTGGATGATGATTCCGGTTGCGCTCATACTCATCAGTTCCCAACTCGCAACGCACGACGGATTCGTTCCTGCGGTTCAAGGTTCAGTCGCTGGCCTGGTCGCAATGGTGCCCGAGGGTCTTGTTCTTCTCACAAGTATCGCTTTTGCAGTCGGTGCTACTCGACTGGCGAGCAAGAAAGTTCTCACCCAAGAGCTCGCGGCCATTGAAGGTCTTGCTCGTGTCGACACAATTTGCCTCGACAAGACAGGAACTCTCACCGAGGGGTCACTCTCTCTCTCCACCGTTGAGCACCTTGGTAGCCAAGCAGCTTCAACCGTTGATCCTGGGCTGGTTCTTGCGGCCATCGGCGCGTCGGACAATCATCCCAATCCAAGTCTTGCGGCGGTTGTTGCGAAGTATCCCGAAGGCCCGGGCTGGACGCTTTCCGATTCGATTGCGTTTTCCTCTGCCCGGAAATGGAGTGCCGCACAGTTCGCTGAACATGGTTCGTGGTATCTCGGTGCGCCCGACATCCTCCTTGACCACGCTGCCTCAAACGCCACCCTTGATTCCGCCCGCACACGAATGGAGCACTACGCGAGCCAGGGCCAGCGTGTGCTCTTGCTTGCGGCATCGCCTACGGGATTGAACGGTGAAATTCTTCCCAACGGACTCGAGCCAATCGCTCTCGTTGTTCTCGACGAGCAACTTCGCGAAGCCGCACCGCAAACAATCTCGTATTTCGGCGAACAAGGTATCGCTGTCAAGGTCATTTCAGGAGATAGCCCCGTCACAGTCGGCGCTGTCGCTACGCGGTGCGGTGTCCCGGGGGCGGACGAGCCGATCGATGCGCGCACCCTGCCTGAAGATCAGGAAGCACTTGCCGATGTACTCGAGAAGCACTCAGTGTTCGGACGAGTTACTCCACAACAAAAGCGGGCGATGGTGCACGCATTGCAATCTCGTGGGCACATTGTTGCGATGACCGGCGACGGAGTAAACGACACACTCGCTCTTAAGGACGCCGACGTTGGCATCGCTATGGGTTCAGGTTCTGCCGCCGCACGCGCCGTTGCTCGTTTTGTACTTCTCGCGAATGACTTCTCTGTGTTCCCCTCAGTCGTGAATGAGGGACGCCGAGTCATCGCCAACGTTGAACGCGTTGCGAACCTCTTCCTCACAAAGACGTTCTACGCCGTAGTGCTCGCGATCGTGGTTGGCCTTGGGCGGTTCCCCTTTCCGTTCCTTCCTCGCCACTTCACCATCATCTCGGCGCTCACCATCGGTATCCCTGGCTTCGTCCTTGCTTTGTCACAAAACAATCGCAGAGCAATTTCGGGTTTCCTCCGTCGAGTTCTACGATTTGCCATACCGGCGGGCGTGATCGCCGCTATGGCAACCCTCGTTGCCTATCTCATCGAGCGCAATGCCGATGTGCCTCTCGACCAAGCACGGACGGTCGCAGTCATCACGCTGTTCACCATCGCTATTTGGGTTCTAGCAATTCTTTGTCGCCCGATGTCATGGTGGAAATACCTACTCGTCGTCGCCATGGCGCTCGGCTTCATCGGCACACTCGTCATACCCGGTTTGCGAAATTACTTCGACCTTCCACTTCCCGACCCGCGTGACATTGCGACTGCCATCGGCATCGGCGTGATCGCAGCAGCCATCATCGAAGTCGGTTGGCGCATGACCGACTGGTCGATTCCTCAGCCGGCAACAACTGACTGACCTAGCACTAAGCGCTCAAACGCTCCGATTGAACAACGCGAAACGCTCGTGGTTTGGGATATTTCTGGCTAGTGGCCAGTGTGGCCAAACCCGCCGTCGCCTCGCTCTGATTCACCAAGATGATCAAAGTCGTCAACGGGTCGCAGCACCACATGTTCGACTCTCTGCACCACGAGTTGCGCAATCCGCTCACCGCGCTTGATCTCGAACGGTTCGGCGGGATCGGTGTTGATCAGCAACACCTTCAGTTCGCCGCGGTAACCGCTATCGATAAGCCCCGGGGTGTTCAGACAGGTCACTCCGTGTTTCAGCGCCAGACCACTACGCGGCTGAATAAACCCAGCGTGACCTTCAGGAATCGCGACCGCAATGCCAGTCGCGACGAGCGCTCGTCCGCCGGCTGGAAACAGCACCACGTTTTCTCTCGCCACCAGATCGAGCCCGGCATCGCCCACGCGGGCATAGGACGGCAGCTCTAAATCGGGGTCGAGACGCATTACCGGAACTTCAAGCACCTGCCGATCGTAGGACGGTGCGTAGGATCCGGTCATGCTCGCTTGGATTGATCTCGAAATGACCGGCCTCGATACCGCTAAAAACGTGATCGTCGAGATCGCAACGCTCCTCACCGATGATTCGCTTGAGATCATCGCCGAAGGTCCTGATCTTGTGATCCATCAACCGCAGGAAGCCATGGCGCTTATGGATGAAGTCGTTGTCGGTATGCATACTCGCAGCGGATTGCTTCCTGCGATCGAGGCATCCACCATCAGTCTTCAAGAAGCTAACGAAGCCACCATGGCCTTCCTGCGCGAACACATCGCCGAGCCGCGCACCGTTCCCTTATGCGGTAACTCCATCGGCACTGATCGGCGATTCTTGGCGACCTACATGCCAGAAATCGAAGAATTTCTGCATTACCGGTCGGTTGATGTTTCAACCCTTAAAGAACTCATCAAGCGATGGAACCCGACGCTACTCAAAGGGGCTCCCCGTAAAGCCGAAGGACACCGTGCCCTTGATGACATCAGGGAAAGTGTTTATGAACTTCGCTACTACCGCGACACGTTCTGTCTCCTCGCTCCCGAAGAATCAGCGTCAGAAGCGTAACGAGCCGTAAACCAGGGCAACTGAAGGCCCCGACCCCAGCGAGCGGTAGTGTCGGAGCGTCATGGGGGAAGCGCACAATCACAGCGGACATGCACATGGAGCTGAGGCGCCTCGCGTGCTCCGTCAGGAACAGGAAGACGCGTCCACCGAAATCACTGAAGTCGCGCGCGGCATTCTTCGGCTGCAGCTTCCGACCGACTTCACTGGCCTCGGGCATGTGAATACCTACGCCATCGAAGATTCACGCGGATTCACATTGGTCGATCCCGGTCTGCCCAGCGATGAATCTTGGGCTGCACTTCAAGACCGCATGCGCGACGCAAACATTCCTCTGGCCCGAGTGCACACCGTTTACATCACGCATTCGCATCCCGATCACTTCGGTGGCGCGCATCGACTTGTCGAGTCCAGCAACGCCGACATCCTGACTTCCACGATGTTTCGCAAGTGGACAGATCTTCTCGACCTCAACGAAACGCCGCTTGAACCGCTCGATCCAGCCGACGCCACCGAGGCCGGAACAATCCTCGATGCCATTGGTTCGACCGATGAAGCCGAAATGGAACAAGCTTTCCCAGGTTTCAAGACATTTCGCGATCGTATTCGTGCGGCAATCGCCGATGGCCGCATTGAAGAAGTGTCATGGATGAAAGCTCCACGACCCACAATCGTTGTCGACGATGCTCAACGCGTGCGTATGGGCGATCGCGACTGGGTTGCCGTGTTCACTCCTGGACACACCCACGATCACCTATGCATGTGGAACCCCGAGGATGGAGTGTTGCTTTCGGGTGACCATGTGCTGCCCACGATCACCCCACACATCGCTGGCTTCATGGGCGGCGATCCCCTGTCGAACTACCTGCACAACCTCGACAAAGTTGCCCAACTCGAAGGAATCACCACGGTGCTTCCCGCCCATGGTCATCCGTTCACTGATCTTTCTGGCCGCTGCGACGCTATTAAGGATCATCACGCCACGCGATTGCAATTATTAGTTGACGCGAGCATTGAAGCCGGGTGGGCTCCGATCACAAAGTGGTCAGAATTCTTGTTCTCGCCGCGAAGTCGAGGGCCAATGGCTGATAGCGAAACTTACGCCCACCTCGAAAACCTCCGTCTGGCCGGCAAAGCAGAGCGCCGTCCTGCCGATGAAGGTTTCGAGTACCGCGTCGAGTCCTGAAACAAATGACCGCACCGGTTTCTGCAAAAGAACTCTTCCGGAGTCGTTCAGTCACGCCATTCCTCTTGGCGTCAGTCGCTTCAACGATGGCCGCGATGATTCAGATCACCGCTCTGGGCAAACAGATCTACGACATGACCGGGCGCGATCTCGACCTTGGCCTTCTTGGACTTGCTGAATTCGCACCAGCATTTTTTCTGATGACCGTTACCGGTTCCTTTGCCGACCGTTACGACCGCCGACACATCGCATCGATAGGCCTCATTGTCGAGGTCATCACCACCGGCATGTTGGCCTGGTACGTTTCGACCAACCCAACCGACGCAACACCGATCTTTGCCATCGTGATCGCATTCGGAATCGGGCGTGCGTTTGTTAGCCCCGCGACACGATCGATGCCTGCCGATATCGCGCCTGACGGTGGACTACCTCGCCTGATCGCGTTTCACGTTGGCGGATGGCAGGCCAGCGCGATTATCGGACCGGTGGCCGCGGGCTTCCTGTTTGTCGGCTCACCTTCTTGGCCGTTCATCGCGTGCATGATCCTGGCCGCAACTGGAGCGGTGCTGATTCAATTTGCCAAGCCCCGCCACGATCGCGTTGCACCAGGCGTTTCGCTTGCCGGCGGACAAGACGCGTCGCTTATTGAACTTGGTGACGAAATGCGACCGGCAGAAATGCTCGATGTCCTCGGCGAACACAACGCTGAACACATCGCTCATGGTTCGACGACCCCGTCAGCAACTTCTGACATTAAAACGAAGAAGAAGCGCACATTCCATGAAGCCTTCGAGGGGTTCCGGGTCATTCGCCGCAATCCCGCACTTCTTGGCGCAATTTCACTCGACCTCTTTGCAGTCTTGTTCGG
>JAEMTX010000173.1 GCA_016462055.1 Acidimicrobiia bacterium
GAAAGTCGGCGATCGGGCCGCTGCGTTAGAGGCAATCCCCGACGAGGTTGTCGACCAGCTCATCGTGCATGGCTCCTACGAGCAATGCCGTGCTCACATTCAGCGCTATATCGACAACGGCGTTACAACGCCTGCGCTCGCCGTGCTCGGTATGGCTGATGTCGACACCGAACAAGCAGTGCGAGAACTCACTCCTCGTTGAATTTCGGTTGAGGTTTGCCGACTGCTCAGAGCAGTTTGAGTTGCTCGGTGCGTCCGGCCCAAGCGGACAGCGGAATCCACATGACGCCGCCTCGGGGGCCACGCTCTTTTACTTCGACGGCATCGACGGGCATGGCCCGCATGGCGCCTTTGGAATCGCAGACGCCGATACTGCCGTCGGCCTCGCGTCGCGTGACGGTGCCGTCTTTCCAACGTTCTGTGTCGCGGCGACGGAATCGGACCGCCGTGCCCGGTGCAAGACCAATTTCGCTAAGGCCATCGGCGGGAAACGGATCGACAGTTTGCGCTTTTTTGCCCTTGGGTCGACGAACTGGAGGCATGCCTAGAACCGCCCGACTGCAGCGTTGATGGTGTCGGCAATGACGGTCATGCGATCTTGGCCCCAAGGCATCGGCATGACGATGGGGACCTCGACGCCGGCGTCGACATAGGTCTGCACGGTGGCATGGACATGGGCAGCGTCGCCCAGAACATCGATGGCATCGACCATGCGATCGGAGACTGCGGCCAGTGCGGCATCGCGGTTGCCAGCGGCATGACATTCGCGCACCTGCGCAACTTCGTCGGCGAAACCGGCGCGAATGAAATTGTCGGCATAGGAATCGACCACGATGTAGGAGAACAAATCTTTGCGAGCAGAATCTCGGTGCGGTTCGGGATCGGTGACGCCGACGTGTACGTAGCCATAGACCGTTGCATCGCCACCGGCGCGTACTTGCTCGACCGACCACGGGACATGCGACGCGGGCAGGTAGTTGAGCAGGACACCGTCGGCGAGTTCGCCGGCCAGTTTTAACATTCGGGGATTGAGAGCGGCGAGAACAATTTTTGGTCGCTTCTCGCCAAGGCGAACGCCCAAACGGAAACCCTTCACCTTGTGGAAGTCGCCGGCAAAGTCGACTTTCTCTCCGCTGAGACACATGCGAAGCAGCGTGAGTTCTTCACGCATTTGAGCAAGTGGACGATCGCCGTACTCGGCGCCATGCCAACGCGACACCACCGCGGGTGATGACACGCCGATACCGAGAAAGATGTCGCGCTCAGGGTGGAGTGCTTGGAGCGTGGCCGCACCCATGGCAGTTACCCCTGGAGTGCGAAGTTGGGTGGCAAGCACTCCGGTGCCTAGGCCCAGCGTGGGTTGAGCGGCGCCAATTGCGGCCAAGGTGGAGAATGCCTCGAGACCAGTGGTTTCGGCGACCCAGAACGAGGAATAGCCGGCATCTACGGCCCAATCGGCAGCGGTGAACCCGGCGCTGGGGCCGAGTGGCGCGAAACTCGCAAAGGTGAGACCCAGCGGATGGGCAGGCACAGCGCTCATGGCCGATGACGCTAGTGCGGGGGAGCGACAGTGACGGGCGTCGCTGATGGGTCACTTCGATGAAATTCTCACGCGTAATTCTGCGAATTGACGCACGAATCGCACTCGCTGGCCTCTACGATGCGTTAGTAACCGCAGTGGCAAGTGAAGTACTGCTCCCCGAGGCTTTGGTCGGAGGAAGCAAATCTCAACCGCCAGCTAGGACAGGAGACACAATGACTGAAACCCACGAGATGGAAGCACTGACCGAGGCGCTGTCGATTATCGACCGCGCTCTGGGCGAGATGCTCCACCGCGAGTTGGTCAGCACAAATGAAGTTGCCGATCTCCTGCTCGACATCCGCACACTGGTGGCCTCAGAAGCCGCTGTACTCGTCCAGAGCTAAGCGACACCGAGCCTTGTGCTCGCTCTGAACAATCAATCGACGCGATGCGCGGCCCGAAGGCCGCGCATCGTCGCGTTTGGCTGCCTTGTTGTCGCGAACGATCTAACGATCGAGGCTCGTGTGCTTGAACTCATTGAGCGAAGGCCACCCGCCGAGCATGTCGACGATGCGTTCAACTGACCGGCGCGCATCAGCAGCGTTGGTGGGTAAGTCCATGAGGCGAACAAATGCTGCTTGGCCCTGGGTCATAAACGTGGGGACTCCCCAGACGTCGAGGTCAAGGGCTGCGGCGGTGTGCTCATCACGGATGATTGCGAGCGGTCGGCCGGTCGCAACCTCGATGAACACTGGGTCTGGGTCGATGCCGTTGGCGTCAAGGAGTGAGCGAAGGACAGATTCCTGACGCAGTTGTGCTCCTTCAGCGTGACGGGCTTCGAACAGTGCTCGATGGACGACGGGGAACTGTCCGGGGTTGGTGTCACGAACAACGACGGCGGCCTGAAGGGCAAGGATACCGGTGTCATCTTCGGGATGATCCCAAATGGGGGCATCGCCTTCTTCGATGTGCACCTGACCGAGCGAGAACGGCACAAACCGCACGTTCCAGTCGGCACCGTCAAGGAGGCCTTCGACGATGTGGGCGTGAACGATGCGAGCGAATGGGCACCGGTAGTCCCAAGTGACAGCAAAATTGAGAGTCATAGCGTGTACCTGCGATTCATGGTCGAGGTTGGGTCGGAAGTTTTGTTCTTTAGCGGCGACGGCGATAAAGCGGGAAGACCGCGCGAGCAATCGCACCGAGGCCAAGGCCAACAGCAAGGCCGCCGGCAACGTCGGAGGCATGGTGAATTCGCACGTGGATGCGACTTACTGCAACCAGACCGCCAAGCCCGAAGAGGGCGACCTTCGTGGGCGTTGAAGATTTCTGCGCCAATAGAACTCCGGCAACCATCGCGGTGCTCGAGTGCCCGCTGGGGAAACTGGTCGAAAGTGGAATACGAAGGCGGTGTGGTCGCGGTTCTTGGATGACGGGTCGCTCACGCTTGAACTGTGTTTTTACGATCCCGTTGATGATGACCGACTCGGCGGCGAGTACTGCCATGAGGCGCCACGCGGCCCGACCGTCCTCTTCGGAGCGAAGTCCGCGGACAAAGGCGAGCAGTACCCAAATCAATCCGAAGTCGCCGAGTTCGGTCAGCGCATAGATGATGCGGTCAGTGGGTTCGGTGCCGCGAAAACGATCGAAGAATTCATCGACGCGTTCGTCGAAACGGTCGATCACGCTCAATTCATGGGTCGGTTCGGTCTCTTCGATGCTTGTCACGGGTGACGATGCTAGGGGAGGAGCGAACGGGCTCGTTCAGGGCTGGCGGAAACCGTTGGTGCGAACGGGACGGTCAGGATCCTCGGCGTAATTTGGAGCATCGTCGGGATTGCCGCCGAATTCGGGACACCATTGCTGGTAGGAGCACCACGAGCAGAGCCTGGACTTTTTCGGACGGAAGTCGTCACGCTCGCAGGCAGTTTCTATTGCAGACCAAATCGAGGTGACCTTGCGCTCGATCTGCCGCGTTGATTGTTCCGTGGGGATGGTTTCAACAATTGTCGGCGATCCGCCAAGGAAAAGTAATTGCACCTTTCCGGGACGCTCGCCGTAGATCTGTTCGCACAGGTACGAATAGATGTGTACCCCAGTGAGCCGGGATTGTTGATAACCCTCGGCGGGAGCCTTTCCAGTTTTGTAATCGCTCACGACGAGTTGGCCGTTGGCATCGCGTTCGAGTCGATCGATGATGCCGCGCAGGGTGACAGTTGAGCCGTCTTTGACGGTGAGTTCGTGTTCGACATGAAGTTCGAGACCGATTGGTTCGATACCCGTTGGATCTTCGATATCGAAATATTTATGTACGAGAACATCTGCGTCGCGAAAGAACGTGGCCTGATCGTCGGCATTGAGTGCAAGCTCTTGCCATTCTGGATCGGTGTCGAGCTCTGCTGAAGCATCGTGAAGACATGTGATGGCGTTGTCAACGGTGCGATCGGCTGCGTCGAGGGCGAGGAGACGTTCAAGCGCTGAATGCACCAGTGTTCCCTTAACAGTCGCAACCGTTGGGGGCTGTGGGATCTTGTTGATGGCGGAAAATCGGAACGAAAGCGCGCAGTCGGT
>JAEMTX010000026.1 GCA_016462055.1 Acidimicrobiia bacterium
GTGCAACGGTGCTCGTTATGGCTGGCCTCGACCTGAGCTGAGTGGTTCGCTGGCCGACCTGCGAGAGACCCTGCTTCACTTGGGGAATGCGGGTGGTCGTAGCTCCAGACAAGTTCAAGGGAACAGCAGGTGCGTCGGCGCTTGCGTCCGCAATCGGGTCTGCACTCGTTTCTTCGGGACACGAGGTTGAGGTGATTCCGATGGCCGACGGCGGTGAGGGATTCCTCGAGGCCTTAGGTGGCGCCAATCGCACGACAACAGTGACAGGCCCTCTCGGGAAGTCGGTTGAGGCGGGGTGGCGGTTGGCCAAAGGAACCGCGGTTATCGAAATGGCAACAGCTGCGGGATTGATTTTGGTCGGCGGACCGGAGGAAAACGACGCGATTGAAGCAAGCACGCGCGGTGTTGGCGAACTGATTGTGTCTGCAGTTGAAGCTGGAGCGCGACGGATCGTTCTTGGTGTGGGTGGATCGGCAACGACCGATGGCGGACTCGGCGCGTTGAAAGCGATGCATCCGACACAACGGTTTCGGGGCATCGACTTGTTTGTCGCGTGCGATGTGCACACTCGATTTGTCGATGCGGCCGAAGTGTTTGCCCCCCAGAAAGGTGCCACCCCGTCTCAAGTGGCGCTTTTGCGGCGACGACTTGAGCGGCTCGCTCAGGTTTACAAAATGGAAACAGGAGTTGATGTCACCGAAGTCGATGGTTCGGGCGCCGCGGGTGGTCTTGCTGGGGGTCTGCTCACAATCGGGGCAAAACTTATGAGTGGCTTCGAATTCATCGCCGACGAACTGGGACTTGATGAAGCGATTGAAGGTGCGGACCTCGTCATCACTGGTGAAGGATTTCTTGACGAAGAGTCGTTCGACGGAAAAGTCGTTGGTGGAGTTGCCGCACTGTGCGCGGAATTCGATGTTCCCTGTTTGGCAATCGTCGGTGAAGTGATTGAACCGTTACCGACACTGCCAATCGGTTTTACCGTTTTCTCTATGGTCGAACGTTTTGGCCAGGATTGGTCATTCGAAATCCCAATCGATTGTGCGGTTGAACTCGCCCGTGAGTTTATCGAGAACGAACGGAAAATCTCTTAGAACTTCGAGATCACTTCGTCGGCAAATTTGCCCATTGCTTCAGGAAGTTTCTTTGGGTTCATGGCCAAGGGCGGAACCAGCATTCGGGTGACGCCGAGGTCGGCCAGCATTTTGATGATCTCGGCTGTCGGTACTCCACCAGTGGTGATCTCGATGGCGTCGGGGTCGCGACCTGCTTGCTCGGCCGCCGCGCGCATAACGGGAAGTAGTTCGGGAAGTTTGCGCGGATCGGCAGGGAAGAAGCCATCGCCAAACTTTCCGGCGCGGCGAGCGGCCGGCTTGGAGTGTCCACCAACGACGACAGGAATAGTTCCGTTTGCGGGCTTTGGAAACGAATAGATGTCAGTGAACGAACTGTGGGTTCCTTGATAGCTCGCAACTTCGTTGTTCCAGAGCGCGCGCAGTGCATGGATGGAATCATCGGTATGAGCGCCGCGGTCTTCCCAGTCCACTCCGATTGCGTCGAATTCTTCGTGAAGCCAACCGACGCCTACGCCGAGAATGAAACGGCCGCCGGTGAGCATGTCGAGCGTTGCGCATTCCTTGGCAAATACCACTGGATTACGCAGTGGGAGGATCATGACGCCGGTTGCTAATTTCAGCGTTGTCGTATGCGCGCCAACCCAAGTGAGCCAGATGAGCGGATCGGGAACCGGAGCGGTTTCATCGCCGGGCATTTTGCCGTTGCGTGAATAGGGGTACTCGCTCTCGTAACCCTTAGGGATGGCGGGATGTTCAACGGTCCACACGCTTTCGAAGCCGTTGGCTTCCGCGCATTGACCCATCGTGATTGCGCCCTCGGGCGAGACGTAGGCACCGGTGTTGGCGAAGATGATTCCGAAATCCATAAGCGAAACGTACGCTAATTCTTTGGCGGATGACGTTTGAGATCAGTCGTTGAGGCGTGGGTGTTGATTTCGGTACGAGTCAAGAGTCGCAAGTGCTGGGCGTTCGACGTAGGAGATCTCGTGCGCCTCGAGATCGGGTGGGCTCAGCGTGAATGCATCGGGAACGAGTCCGGGCTGAATGCGTCGCATGGCGGCTTGTAATACCTGCGCAGCCATCGGCGACAACTCATGCAGTGGCCGGTTTCGATGAACGCGTTCGCCAAGGTCAACCTGAGCAATGGTTTCTGCACCGAATGCGTTGGCAATGTCGATCAACATCGCAATGTCCACCCCATAGCCTTCGACAAAGGGGAGTTGCTCGAGTACCGAGCGACGTCCGCCGTATTCGCCAGAGAGCGGTTGCACAATGCCACCGAGTTCGGGGAAACACATTGTGAGGAGCGGTCTTGCAACAAGTTCCGTGACACGACCGCCGCCGCGTACGTGACCGTCAACAGGTCGCTCGTAGAAACCTTTGACAAAACCGATCGAAGGATCGTTAAGGAGTGGTCCGAGAAGTCCGGAGATAAAGCGAGTGCTGAAATCACGCACGTCGGCATCGCACCACACAACAACGTCGCCAGTTGATGCGAACAACGATTTCCACAGCGCTTCGCCTTTACCGTGGCCACGACCATGTTCAGTCAACACCTGTGATGCATCAACGACAGTTGCACCCGCATTTCGTGCTTCGTCGGCGGTGCGGTCGGTCGAGTGATCGTCAACAACGATGATTTCGTCAACGAGTGGATAGGTGTCGATCAATTTGGCGCGGATACGTTCGACAATCTGCCCCACCGTTGGTTCCTCGTTACGCGCGGGGATGCACACCGAGACAGTCGTGGTTCCCTTCGCTGCGACGAGATCACTAAGTTCGAACGCGCTGGCGTGGTGGGTACGGGGTGTGGACACCTCACCATCGTTGGCGAGACCAGCCCTCGGGGCAAGGCGCAACGGAGAATCGTCGTCAATGGGACCGCCTCGGCGACCTGTCGCTAGGATTCGGTCTCGTTCGACATCCACTTCCGAGGTTTGAGCCATGAGCGTTACCGTCCGAGTTCCCCCCGTCTTCCGCCCCCTCACCTCCGGTGAGTCGACCGTTTCGGTCGAGGGCGCCACGGTTGCCCAGGTTCTCGCCAGCCTCGATGCCGCCTATCCAGGCTTCTCGTCCAAGCTTCTGTCTGACGACGGAAGCCTTGTCCGCTACGTCAACCTGTTCGTCGACGACGACGATGTCCGGTTCCTCGAAGGCCTCGACACGGTGGTTCCCGATGGTGTGACCGTCTCCATCATGCAGGCTGTGGCCGGCGGGGCCTGAGCCCCTCCCTTGGGTCTGCCCCGGTCTGACCGGGGACTTTGCCTCTCAGGTTGCGGTTCGGGGCTGACGGTGGTTTCCTGTTAGCAGTCTCTGACCGAGAGTGCTAACGCCAGCGCGCGGGTACTGCGGCAGAAAACCCCTTGGGTCCGATCCCATCGGGCCACATCAGCAACTTGAGAGGAATCAACGATGGCCAAGATCATCGAATTCGACGAGACCGCACGACGTGGTCTGGAACGCGGCATGAATCAACTCGCCGATGCCGTTCGTGTCACCCTCGGTCCGAAGGGCCGCAACGTGGTGCTCGCCAAGAAGTGGGGCGCTCCCACCATCACGAACGACGGTGTTTCCATCGCCAAGGAAATCGATCTCGAAGACCCCTTTGAGCGCATTGGCGCCGAACTGGTCAAAGAGGTCGCCAAGAAGACCGACAGCGTTGCTGGTGATGGCACCACCACCGCCACCGTCCTCGCCTGGTCGATGGTCGGCGCTGGTCTGCGCAACGTTGCTGCAGGCGCCAACCCAATGTCGCTCAAGAAGGGCATCGAAGCCGCGGTTGCCGTCGCTGTTGAAGGCATCCATGCCGTTGCGGTTGAAGTTGACGACAAGAGCCAAATTGCGCAGGTCGCCGGAATCTCCGCCGCCGATCCCGAGATTGGTTCGATGATCGCTGAAGCCATCGACAAGGTCGGCAAAGACGGCGTCATTACTGTTGAAGAGTCGAACACGTTCGGTATGGAAATGGACCTCGTCGAAGGTATGCGTTTCGACAAGGGCTATATCTCGCCGTATTTCGTGACCGACACCGATCGCATGGAAGCTGTGCTTGAGAACCCCTACATCCTGTTCGTGGGTTCAAAGATCACTGCTGTTCGTGATCTTGTGCCAGTTCTTGAAAAGGTCATGCAGTCTTCACGTCCGCTTGTGATCATTGCTGAAGACATCGAAGGCGAAGCGCTCGCCACACTCGTTGTGAACAAGATCCGTGGCACCTTCAACTCCGTTGCCGTGAAGGCCCCGGGCTTCGGTGACCGTCGCAAGGCAATGATGCAGGACATCGCAATCCTCACCGGTGGTCAGGTCATTACTGAAGACATCGGGCTCAAGGTTGAGAACGCCACAATCGATCTTCTCGGTCAGGCTCGCAAGGTCGTCATCTCCAAGGATGAAACCACCGTTATCGAAGGTGCGGGCGAAGACGCAGATATCACTGCTCGCATTGCGCAGATCAAGGCAGAAATTGATCGCACCGATTCCGACTACGACAGCGAAAAGCTCCAGGAACGTCTGGCCAAGCTTTCCGGTGGTGTTGCAGTGCTCAAGGTCGGCGCCGCGACTGAAGTTGAACTGAAGGAAAAGAAGCACCGCATCGAAGACGCGGTCAGCACCACCAAGGCCGCCATTGAAGAAGGCGTCGTTGCTGGTGGTGGCGTCACGCTGCTTCGCATCCAGGCCAAGGTGCTTGAGCTGGCCAAGACGCTCGATGCTGACGAAGCAACCGGTGCTCTCATCGTTGCGCACGCGCTCGAAGAACCCATCAAGCAGATCGCAATCAATGCTGGTCTCGAAGGTGGAGTCGTCGTCGAAAAGGTGCGTTCGATGAAGGGCGCATCCGAGGGCCTCAATGCCGCAACGGGCGAATACGAAGACCTCGTCAAGGCCGGCATCATCGATGCCGCCAAGGTGACCCGCTCGGCTTTGCAGAATGCAGCATCGATCGCGGCGCTGTTCCTCACCACCGAAGCTGTCATTGCTGACAAGCCTGAGGGTGCTGGCGGCGGTATGCCCGATATGGGCGATTTCTGATCGCTTCTTGCATCACAATCTGGAAACGGACGTCCTTCGGGGCGTCCGTTTCGCGTGCAGGTACCGTGGTGCCATGACTCGTCGACGATCCGAACGCGTGCTGGCCCGACGCTTGCGTGATGGCGGTCGTACCGATGAAGGCCGTCGTCCCGAAGAGTTGATTGTTGAAGAGCCCCTCGAGGTTCGTCTCGACGGAACGCTCGTTGCGACAACGATGCGCACGCCAGGTCACGATTTCGAACTTGCCGCCGGCTTGTGCTTCACCGATGGGTTGTTGGGTGGCGCAGCGATCGAGACCTGTCGCTATTGCGCAACAGGAAGCGCGGTCGAGACCGAATTCAACGTCGTAAGTATTGACACCGGTGGATTGGCGCCGACACCGACGCCTCGCCTTTCGACAACTTCCTCGTCGTGTGGCATTTGTGGGTCAACACAGATCGACGAACTTGCCAGTCGTCTGAGCCCGTTACCGATCTATGCGCCGTGGTCGACAGAACTCATGCTTGGGATCGTTGATCAGGTTCGTGCCGATCAAGAACTATTCGCGAGCACCGGTGGTGTGCATGCTGCCGCAGCATTTGATCGTGACGGACACATCTCGGTTCTTCGAGAAGACATCGGTCGTCACAATGCTGTCGACAAAGTGGTCGGAAACTTGCTGCTCGAATCGCGTCTTCCTGCGACCGGGCACGCGCTGTTTGTGAGCGGTCGGGCGTCATTTGAAATTGTGCAGAAGGCGTGGGCTGCTGGCTTCGAAGCGATGATTGCAGTCTCCGCCCCTTCGGCACTCGCAGTTGAAACTGCAAGCGCTGCGGGTATGACGTTGATGGGTTTTGTACGAGATGGTGCATGCAATCTCTATTGCGAACCAGAGGTGAGTGGTCAGTGAAGCGTATTAATCCAAAATTCTGGGTGAGTCCTCGCCCGAATGGCATTGGGCTTCAGAAGCCTTTCCATTACGTGGAGATGGTGAAACTGGCTTGGAACAACAAACGTCATGGTCGATACGCGTGGAAAGTTCTCACACAAGGCGTGTGCGATGGATGCGCGCTTGGTGTCGCTGGCTTACATGACTGGACGATGGACGACATTCATCTCTGTCTTACTCGCCTTCGACTTCTTGAAATGAACTGTGCCGATCCAATCAAGGACTCAGTGTTCAACGATGCCGCGAGTTTGCGACTGAAGTCAGGGCAAGAACTGCGAGCGCTGGGGCGTCTCGCCCATCCGATGCGTCGTCGGCGGGGTGAGCGGGGGTTCACGCGCATCACTTGGGACGAAGCGCTCGATGCTGTTTCTGATCGGTTACGCGAGACCGACCCCGATCGAGTTGGTGTGTTCCTTACGAGCCGCGGCATCACCAACGAGACCTATTACGTCGCCGGCAAAGCAGCGCGGGCGATGGGTATTGCGAATGTCGACTCTGCCGCGCGCATCTGCCATGCGCCATCGACTACTGCGCTCAAGTCCACCGTTGGCATAGCGGCAACAACTTGCTCGCTTTCTGATGTGATCTCCACTGATCTCTTGATTATTTGGGGTGCAAACCCGGCCAACAATCAACCGGTCTTCATGAAATATCTCTACAAGGCACGTATGTCGGGAACTCGTGTTGTGGTGATCAACCCATTCCTCGAACCCGGCCTCGAGCACTACTGGGTTCCATCGACCGTTGAATCGACGCTCTTCGGCACGAAGATGTGCGACCTGCATGTGCCGGTGCGCCCGGGTGGCGATGTCGCGTTTGCCGACGCGGCGCTCAAGCGTTTGATCGAGCGTGACGCAGTCGATCATGAGTTCATCAATGAGCACACCAACCACTGGGAAAACATCGTCGAGCATCTTGGATCGGTCACCTACGACGAGCTGCTTTCCGATGCCGGTCTCACCATGGCCCAACTCGATGCGTTCGTCGATGAATATGCAGCTGCAAGTTCGGCGATCCTTCTTTGGTCAATGGGAATCACGCAGCACAAACACGCAGGCGAAGGCGTGCGCGGCATTGTGAATCTTGCTCTTTCTCGCGGCAATGTTGGTCGTGATGGTGCAGGACTCATGCCGCTTCGTGGTCATAGCGGTGTGCAAGGTGGTGCCGAGATGGGCGCCTATGCCACAGCGTTACCTGGGGGGCTTGAACCGAACGCAGCGAATGCGGCATTGCTCGCAACGAAGTGGGGATTCGATGTTCCTGCTCACGCTGGTCTCACTGCAGCGGAGATGCCGGAAGCAGCGATGGCTGGAGCACTCGATGTGCTCTGGATGTCCGGCGGAAATTTCCTTGAGTCGCTTCCCGATCCGCGCGCTGTCGAACTCTCACTTGAGAAGGTGCCGTTGCGCATACATCAAGACATTGTGTTGAGTTCGCAGATGCTTATCCCGGGCGACGACGTCATTGTTCTGCCTGTGAATACTCGTTACGAACAAGAAGGTGGCGGAACAGAAACCACGACCGAACGACGCGTGGTGTTTTCGCCAGAGATCCCTCGGGTTGTCGGCGAAGCGAAAAGTGAGTGGCGACTGTTTGCCGAGATCGTGGCGCGCGTGAAGCCTGAATTGGCTGATGCGTTCAAGTGGACCGACAACCAACACCTCCGCCAAGAAATCGCGCGAGTCGTACCGGCCTATGCCGGGATCGAAACACTCGCCGCAACTGGCGATCAGGTGCAATGGGGTGGGCCACACCTTTGCCAAGGCGGAGAATTTCCAACCGCCGATGGCCGTGGTCGTTTCAGTGTGTTGGCGCGACCGACAATCGATCTTCCCGATGGCATGTTCAGCGTGTCCACGCGCCGCGGCAAGCAGTTCAACACCATGGTGCAGAGCGAACGCGATCCCTTTACTGGCACTGACCGCGATGCGATCTTTATTGATTCCGCCGATGCCTCAGCTCTTGGGTTCCTCGACGGCGATCTGGTGACACTTCGATCGGATACCGGGGAGTTCACTGGACGTCTCCATGCCACTCGCTTGGCCCGGCGTTCGTTGCAGGTGTATTGGCCGGAAGGAAATGTCCTCATCCCCTCGGGCCCCGAGCACCGGGAAAGCGCTTCCCGGGTGCCTGACTACAACGCCGTAGTCACGCTTGCGCCTGCCGATCGCTCGACTCTGACGGTCTCCTGAGCCCCGGTCCGAGCCCTGCGGGTCCGCCGTAGACTCTCAACCGTGACTGACATCGTTTCCCCCAAGATCGGCATGGCCGTCGTTCACCTGTTTTGCAAGGTGACGCCGTTGGCCGATGCCGAGGCCATTTCGTCGGCTGTCCAGAAGGCGCAAGCCGAAGGCGATCAGGTCGTGACCGTCGCCATCCTTGGCCACAAAGCCGATCTGGCATTTATGGCGCTTGGTTATGACATGTGGCGGATCCGTCGCCTGCAGGCGGCGTTGCAGAACGCCGGCCTTGAAATAGTCGACTCGTATGTGTCGCTGACCGAACTTTCAGAATATGCCCAGGGCGTTCCGGAACCGCAGCGCTCGGCGCGACTCACGCCGGTGCTTCCTCCCCAAGACATGCCGGCTTGGTGTTTCTACCCAATGTCGAAACAACGGGGCGATGTGAACAACTGGTTCACGCTTCCCTACGACGATCGCAAAGAAATGATGTACGAACATGGCGCATCGGGGCGAACCTTTGCTGGCCGTGTCGTGCAGGTAGTGACCGGTTCGACCGGACTCGATGATTTCGAATGGGGCGTCACGCTGTTTGCCACAGCCCCCGACGACCTCAAAGAAGTTGTCTACACAATGCGATTCGACACGGCTTCGGCGTTGTACGCCGAGTTCGGACCGTTCTATACCGGAATGGTTGCCCCCGTCGATGAAGTTCTTTCGCAACTCGGCATCGACTGAGACATTCATGACTGCAATCGAAGAACGCGACGAACTCGCTGTTGCGCTTGATCGATTGAGAGAAGAACTGCGCGAACTCGAATCAGTGGTTGTCGCATTTAGCGGCGGTGCCGATTCAGCGTTTCTCGCTTTTGTTGCTAACGAAACGCTTGGTGCAGATCGATGCACAGTTGTGACTGCGGTTTCACCGTCACTGGCATCGAGCGAGCATGCAGATTGCGCTGAACTGGCCTCGGAATGGGACCTCAAGTGGGTCGAGGTTGAAACCACTGAACTCGAGAGCCTTGACTATCAGCGCAACGACGCCGATCGTTGTTTCCACTGCAAGACCGCATTGATGGATGTTGTTGAACCGATAGCCGCCGATCATGGTGCTGTTGCAATTCTTGGCGTGAACCTTGATGATCTTGACGATCATCGCCCTGGACAACGAGCAGCTTCGGAACGCGGCGCGCAGTTTCCACTTGTTGATTCTGGATTCACCAAACAAATGGTTCGAGATGCGTCGCACCGGCTTGGCTTGCGCACATGGGATAAGCCAGCGGCTGCATGTTTGTCATCGCGCGTTCCTTATGGAACGGCAGTCACGGTGTCGGTTTTGTCTCGGGTTGAACGCGCCGAGGCTGCACTTCACGCGTTGGGCTTTCGGGAACTTCGTGTGCGCCACTACGACGAAACGGCTCGGATCGAAGTTCCGCTTTCGGCAATCGATCTACTTATCGAACGACGTGTTGAGGTTGTCGAAGCGGTGACGGCTTGCGGGTATCGCTACGTCACGCTCGACCTTGAAGGATTGCGGTCCGGCAATCTGAACGCTGCGCTTGAGCCATGACCGACGCTCCATCGGGGCCATCAACCGCTGACCTCGAAGCCCTTGCGGGCTACGCCGGTGCGCTTGCCGATGGCATAGAACGAGCGATTGGGCCGTGGGTAGAACGTTCCGTCGAGATCACTTGTGAGAAGTCCGGCGGCATGGTCACCGGCAATCTGCGTCAGCAGGCGCGAACCGCTGGGGCCGAGGCCACCGCCGAGATCGCTCCTCGCGTGCGAGCGCTACTTGCCTTAGATATCGACGAGCAGCGTCTAGGTCCTCTTGAGCTGCTCCGCAGCGCGGTTCGCTGGCCCACACAGGTTTTGCGGGATTTGGGCGTCAGGGCGGCTGCTCGAGACGAGTCAGCGAAAGCGATGTTCCCTGACGACGACTACGACCTCACTCCGTCCTCGTTTGGTGATCTCGACCCAGCCCTTCATGAACCCGGCTTGGTTTGGGGCGCGGCGAAAGCACATGTTTTCTTGGCAAGGCGCCGGGCGGCCGGGCAGCGCTAGTCGTCGGTCAGGCAAAGAGAAGTTTGTGTTTACAAAATCGAAACAATTGAGGAACGGTCAAGAAACAACCTGACGCGATCCTTTAGGACATGTGGCGCCTTACTGGCGTCTCTGTGATGAAGGGGTTCTTCGTGATTGACAGTGGCGATACCGCGTGGATGCTGATCTCAACAGGCTTGGTGCTCTTTATGACACCGGGACTCGCGTTCTTCTATGGCGGCATGGTTCGGGCCAAAAACATGCTCGGCATGCTGATGCAGAACTTCTTCGCCATGGGCCTGATGGCAATCCTGTGGGTGACCATCGCCTTCTCGTTGGCGTTTGGCAACTTTGGTGATGGCGGGTTCATCGGCAACTTGGACTTTGCGTGGATGCGCAACATCAACGCGACCACGGGCAGCGAAGCATTCGCTCTCACGATTCCATTTGTGTTGTTCTGCGCATACCAGATGACCTTCGCTGTCATCACTCCCGCACTCATCACGGGTGCAACTGCGGATCGGTTCAAGTTCAAGGCATACGCGATTTTCATTGCTCTTTGGCTTGTGCTTGTGTACGCGCCTGTTGCTCACTGGGTGTTTGGTGGCGGGTGGCTCGCGAGACTGGGCGCACTCGACTTTGCTGGTGGCGCCGTTGTGCACATCAATGCAGGTGCTGCTGCACTTGCCGTGGTTCTTGTCCTGGGAAAGCGCAAGGGTTGGCCGCGTGAGGGCATGCATCCGCACAACCTGCCGTTCACCCTTCTTGGTACGGGAATTTTGTGGTTTGGATGGTTTGGCTTCAATGCCGGTTCCGCGCTTGGTGCAAATGGCATTGCCGCAACGGCGCTAATGAACACGTTCCTTGCTGCGTCGGCAGGCATGATCGGCTGGTCACTGTTCGAACGCATCAAGGACGGGAAGCCCACAACACTCGGCGCTGCATCCGGTGCAGTTGCAGGCCTCGTCGCCATCACGCCATGTGCGGGATTCGTCGGCGGCATGGCACCGATCCTGATCGGTCTCGCTGCAGGCGTGTTGTGTGTCTTTGCCATCCAACTCAAGTTCAAGTTTGGCTACGACGACAGTCTCGATGTCGTTGGTGTGCACCTCGTCGGCGGACTTGTCGGAGCTCTGCTGCTCGGATTCTTCGCTGATGCCACAATCAACCCTCTGGTGAAGAATGAAGGGCTCTTTGTCGGTGGCGATGCGAAGTTGCTCTGGTACCAGTTCGTGGCATCGGCAGCAACCCTCGTGTTCTCATTCGTCGTGTCGTTCATCATCGCAAAGGCGATTGATAAAACAATTGGCATGCGAGTGACCGAAGAGGAAGAAAACGAAGGTCTCGACTACAGCCAGCACGCAGAGACTGCGTACAGCTTCGGCAGCACAGGCAGCATGGATCGACTCTGATCCTCAATCTGAATCAGACGTGAACGCGTTCGCCGCTGATCAGTGGCGAATCTGATCGAAAGGGCTACGGTTCCTCCTATGAAGCTTGTGACAGCAATCATCAAGCCCCACAAAGTTGATGACGTGAAAGATGCCTTGAAGGCTGCTGGTCTTCAAGGCATGACCGTTGACGAGGTCAAAGGTTTTGGTCGTCAAGGTGGGAAAACAGAGATCTATCGCGGTGCGGAATATGTGGTCGATCTTCTGCCAAAAGTCAAGATTGAAACTGTGGTTCCTGACGAAATTGCCGATCAGGTAGCAGAGATCATCGTCGCGGCAGCGCGAACCGGCAAGATTGGCGACGGCAAAGTGTGGATTTCACCAATCGACAAGATCATCCGCATTCGCACCGGGGAGCTGGGCGACGAAGCGGTCTAAAACCGTGACTTTCCCCCGCTCCAACCATGACCCCTCAACTCGATCGCAGGGTGTTGCTCGAAGACACCAGTAATCGAGGTGTCGCATTCTGCGGGTTGCTCTCCGAACACGTTGATGCTTGGTTAGTGCAATTGTGGAAAGCAGGTGGTGGACCTGATCAAGGCGCCGCACTTATTGCTGTCGGTGGATACGGGCGAGCGGAACTATCGCCAGGTAGTGATATCGACGTGTATCTGCTCTACGAGCCGAAGACCGACGTCGCAGATCTTGCCGAACGCGTTTGGTATCCGATTTGGGATCAGGGCGTGAAATTGGGTCATGCCGTGCGAACCGTGAAAGAGACGCTGACGCTGGCGTCCGATGATCTCGATACCGCAACAGCGATTTTGTCGGTTCGTTATTTGGCTGGCGATAAACGGTTGGCTGACGAACTCGCAACCAAAGGAACTGAACTCTGGGAGAAGCGGGCAAAGCGTTGGCTCGATGAGATGGATCTTCGTGTCCGCTCTCGCCACAGCGAATCAGGAGAAGTCGCGTTTCTTCTCGAGCCCGATCTTAAGAACGGTCGCGGCGGATTACGCGATGTTCATGCCATCGGATGGGCTGAGCGAGCCGGAATACCACTCCTCGCCGGAGACCATGACACGATCGTCGCGGCCTATGAAGTCGTGTTGTCGGCGCGTGTTGAACTGCAGCGACGAACAGGTAGGCACTCAGACATTCTTTTACTTGAGGAACAAGACGCGGTGGCTGCCGCGCTTGGTTTCGACGATGCCGATGTCTTTATGCGAGCACTATCGACTGCAGCGCGAACGATCGCATGGGTGAGCGACGATCTTTGGTTCCGCGTGCGTTCATCACTCGATGGGCCGACACGACGAAAATTGCGTCGCGACGAAGAGGCACTTGTTGGTGTGGTTGTTCGAGATGGTTCTGTCGCACTGGCGGCTGGGGCGGAACCAGCGAATGATCCCTATCTCATTCTCCGCGTTGCGGTAACCGCCGCTCGAAATGACGCTCGCATCGAGCGCACAACGCTCGACCAACTCGCAGAATCGAAGCCGTTAACAACGCCATGGTCAGAAGAAGCGCGTCGATTGTTTGTCGAACTTTTTCTCGCAGGCCGCCCAGCAGTACAAGTAGTGGAAACTCTCGACCAACGTGGGCTCTGGGAACCGATCTTCCCAGAGTGGTCAGTCATTCGGTGTCGTCCGCAGCGCAACGCCTATCACCGCTTCACTATTGATCGGCATTTATGTGAGACGGCTGCGAATTCGGCAGCGTTGGTTGATCGTGTCGATCGTCCCGACCTTCTGGTGGTTGGAGCACTACTGCACGACATTGGTAAGGGCCGTCCAGGTGATCACACCGATGTCGGCGTTGAACTCATTGCGGAGATTGCCCCCCGAATGGGGTTCGACGCGGCTGACACATTGATTCTTCAGCAAATGTGTCGCCACCATCTTCTGCTTCCCGACACCGCCACCCGGCGAGACCTTTCCGATGACGGAACAATTTCTTTCGTTGCTGAATCGGTTGGGACGCTGACTTGTCTTCGACTTCTGGATGCGCTCACAGAAGCAGATTCCATTGCAACGGGTACCGCTGCATGGGGGTCCTGGAAAGAGGAACTTGTCGGCGTTCTAGTAGATCGTGTCTCGCATGTCCTTTCAGGTGGTTCTGTTGCCGATGCGACTGACAGCGGTTTTCCCACTTCCCATCAGCGCGATCTTCTTGCCCAGCGCCGACGCATAATCGAAACCGCTGATGACCAAATTGTCGTCATCAGCCCCGACCGTCCTGGTCTGTTCTCTCGAGTTGCCGGCGTGTTGTCGTTGAACGGACTCACGGTTCTTGAAGCTGCCGCTCATTCGGCCGAGAACCAAATGGCGCTTGAACAGTTTCGAGTCCAGAGCAATTTCGGTTCAGAGATTCCATGGGAGCGCGTCATCCGTGATCTTGAGAAAGCTCTCGATGGTCGTCTTGCGCTTGCCGCTCGGCTCGAGGAGCGGTCGAAGGCCTATCGCCGTCCTCGCCGACTCCCCGGTCTTGTCACTCATCCTGAGGTCATCGTGGACAATGACCTTTCTCACGATGCAACGGTGCTTGAAGTCCGAGCCCCTGATGGTGTCGGTGTGTTGTGGCGTATCACGCGGGCGCTGCATGAACTCGACCTCGACATCACCTCGGCCAAAATTCAGACAATTGGCACCGACGCGGTCGACTCGTTCTATGTGCGTGATTCTGAGGGTCGGAAGATCACCGATCACGATTACTTGGGCGAGATCCGCCGGTCTCTGCTCTATTCGTTGGAGCAGTCTTCCGGTAACTGATCAGGACCGATAGCGTTCGGCCATGGCTGATCCGGTGACCCCGCAGGACCTCATTCGCTGGAGCGAAGCGCTCGCTGGCATTGCTCGTACCGGTCTTGGGTTCACGCAGAGTTTGTACGAGCAGGAACGGTTTGAAGAAGTGCTCGCCGTCGCTGCGGATATGCGGGTGGCTGCTGGCAGTTCGTACAACCCTGATGATCTCGTACACGAGTGGATGAAGTCTGTTGGCGTTGGCGTCCCCGGTTACCAAACGCCCAAGGTTGCTGTCGGCGCAATCGTCCAGAATGAAAAGGACGAGATCCTTCTTGTACAGCGTTCCGATTCCGGCGTGTGGTTGTACCCAACCGGGTGGGCCGACATCGGGTACTCCCCCGCTGAAGTAGCGGTCAAAGAAGTAAGTGAAGAAACCGGCATCGACTGCGAAGTCGTGCAATTGCTCGCGGTGTATGACGGCCTTCGGCGTCGATTCACAAGTGTTCCGCTGTACTCACTCGTGTTTCATTGTCGAGCAACGGGTGGTTCGCTGAAGGCACATCCGCTCGAAACACGTGACGTCGGATTCTTTCCGCTCGATGCGCTGCCCGACATGGCGGTTGGCCAAGATCTTTGGGGCCCGCTTGCTGCACACGCGTTTAGCGGTGCGAATGTCGATGTGCATTTCGATCATCCACGCACGCCGGTGTGGCAAGGCGATCACGTTGTTGTTGACCTCACCGATCAGGACTAATTCTCAGTCCTGATCACGAAGAAAGCGTTCAACCTCGTCGACCAGACTTTCGCCGTCGGTGAAAGCATCGGGTTCTTCGTCGTAACGCTGTTCAAGATGAGCAACGTATTCGGTGGTTTCATCGTCTTCGGCAACGAGCAGTGACACCTGGTGTTCGTACGCATCGGTAGCGAACTTCAATTCGGTGGTGTCGATGGTGGCTTCGAGCAGACGAGCCGTTCGTTCAATAAGCGCAAGCGCTGCCTTTGGCGATGGCGATGACGGCACGTAAGTGGGAACGGCGGCCCATAGCGCAGCGGAAGGAATTCCTGCTTCTCGGCACGCGTTGTGCAACACACCGGTGATTCCGGTTGGGCCTTCGTAACGCGACGGAAGTAGATCGAGGGCTTCGGTACTGGCTTCGTCGTACGTCGCACCGAACACCGAGACAGGACGTGAATGAGGAACTTCGGCCAGCAGAGCGCCCAACGTGACCACCATGCGCGCATTTGTTGCCACAGCGACGCCGATGACGTGTTCGGAAAATGTTCGCCATTTCAACTGGGGTTCAATGCCCGAAAGCAGAATGACATCGGAACCGTTTGGCGTTGCATGGGCAGAGCGGAATTCGTTCTTCGGCCAATCGATGCGTCGCACG
>JAEMTX010000174.1:0-2184 GCA_016462055.1 Acidimicrobiia bacterium
AAGTCACCACAATGGCCGTATACGGAAAGCTCGGCGACATCTTTGGTCGGCGACGCGTTTTCATTATCGCCGTCATAACCTTCATGGTCGGTTCGATGCTGTGCGGACTCGCTCAGTCGATGCCGATGTTGATCGGCACTCGTGTGCTTCAAGGAATCGGGGCCGGCGGAATCACGGCTCTTGCCATGGCCCTTATTGCTGACGTCATGCCCGCCGACAAACTCGGCAGGTATCTCGGGTACACGGGAGTAGTTTTTGCGGTCAGCGCGATCTTGGGTCCATGGGCGGGAGGATTCTTCACCGACAACTTCTCTTGGCGTTGGGCCTTCTTCGTGAATATTCCGAGCGGGATCCTCTGTCTCATCACGTTGATGTTTGTTCCTAGATCGACGAATCGAGTCGCGCATCGGATCGATGTGCGCGGAGCATTACTTATTGCAGGTGCTGCTGCATCGTTGCTTCTCGCCATCGGCGGAACCGGCGGCCAAGTCCGATTCCTAAGTGTGCGCACGATCGGTCTGGCTTCTCTTTCGGTTGTGCTCGTTCTCCTGTTCGTCCTTCACGAACGCAGAACTCCAGAGCCAATCTTGGCTTTGCGCGTGATCTCTGGCCGGGTGAGAGCGTTGGCCCTCTCGGCGAATTTGATCTCAGGGCTCGCGTTCGGAGCGGCGATCGTCTACCCGCCATTGTTCTTTGAAGCAGTTCGAGGAATCAGTGCGACCCAGGCGGGGTTGCTGCTTGCTCCGTTCGCAGTTACTTCAGGTCTCTGCACAATCATCGCTGGCCAGATCACCGATCGGCGCGGTGGGCACGTCGTGGTCCCATTCGCGGGCATGTTGGTGTCATGCGTCGGAATGATTTTCCTCTCCTCTATCCAGGCTTCAACGTCCGCGGCGTTTGTTGTGGGTTCGGCAATGTTGGTGGGAATGGGCATCGGCTTCGTGATGCAGACACTTCTGTACGTGATTCAGCGATTCACTGAAGCGTCGGATATCGGAATGGCGACATCAACGATCATGCTGTCTCGTCTGCTTGGGAATGCTCTCGGTGTGGCCCTCGTCGGAACGATCTTCACCAACACGCTTGTAAACGGCGTACAAAGGCGACTCCCGGATTTCCCCGTGGATTCCATTCAGGGCGCACCTCGAGAAATTGCTGCTTTGTCTGATGGAGTGCGTGAACAGATCCAGGATGCGTTTGCTCAAGCCCTTGCGAGTGGGTTTACCGTCATGGTCCCCGTGATGATTATTGGAGCCGTAGTTGTGGGGTGCATTCCCGCAAAGTTGGTGCGCGATCGCCTTAGATCCACGCCGATCGAGTTCCCTTTGGCCGAGGAAACTGCAAACGCGCTTTAAATGGGCTTCACCCGTTAGGCAGTTGGCCGAGTTCCGATAACACTCGCCCGTTCCATAATGCGGCGTTGCGGCCAGTAGTCGCTTGATGCGTAGTGCTGCACTGCTCGGTTGTCCCAGAACGCTACGGAATCTCGTTCCCATTGGAATCGCACCTGGTATTCGCAAGTCGCGGCCTGGTCGCAGAGGTGGTCGAGAAGTTCACGGGCCTCGATTTCGGGAAGCCCGTTGATCTTGTTGACAAAGTTCCGATTCACATAGAGCAACTGGCGGCCCGTCCGTTCGTGTCGAACCACGACCGGGTGTTCAACGATCGGGAACATCTCACGAGTTTCCGCTTTGCGATCTTCAGGAACGGTGCGACCGAAACTCTTCATGAAGTCGTGTTCGGCAAACAATCCATCGATGGTGCTCTTGGTCTCATCGGAGAGACCGTCATACGCCGCGCCCATGTCGGAAAAGAGCGTGTCGCCTCCGACGGGTGGCACTTCGATGGCGTGAAGAATTGCACCCATGGATGGAGCGGCCCGCCAGGTCACATCGTGATGCCAAGAATTCTCATATCCGGCAACCTCGGCAGTCTTCTCGAACCGCACCAACTCAGGCACGCCGGTATTCGATGGGATAAACGGATGAATTTCGAGTTCACCGAATCGCTTTGCGAAGGCAACGTGTTGAGCCGACGTCAGCGGTTGATTGCGGAAAAAGATGACCTTGTAATCATCGAGTGCCTTCTGGATCTCAGCGATAGTTTCGGGCGAGAGTTCTTTGCGCAAATCAACGCCAGAAATCTCTGCTCCGAGAGTGGAGCCGATCTGCTTCACATCAAAAT
>JAEMTX010000174.1:2194-4078 GCA_016462055.1 Acidimicrobiia bacterium
AATTCGTCCATGAGAGTTTTGCGAGTCGCTCACGTTCGTTGGCCAAGTGTGTTGCGGGCCCAACCGGCAGACCGCCATCCATAGTCCTGCGAATTGCGCCGAGAGAAGCACTCGGATCACGTTCGGGTACAAGCTGGTCTGTCGTCATAACGATCCCCATTCGCTTTCAACCTTTGCGAACAGTACTGCAGGGAGGTTTGTCGGCGATGGGTGCCCTCTTGCCGGAAGCGGTTCGTTACGATGTTCATGTGAAGAGAACGTGGATACGTCGACCCGTCACTATCTCTGCCGTCTGGTTGTTGGCTCTGGCTCTCCTAGTACTTGTACCTTTTTGGGTGATCGCCTGCCTCCTCGTTGATCTTGTTGGCAAGAAGTGGCGGCTCCCAACGTTGAGACTTGTCGCGTTCGCTCTCTGCTGGTCGTGGCTCGAAGTGATCGGCGTAAGCGTTGCTGGCGTTCTTTGGCTCTGCGGTCAGGGTAAGAATCAAAGTGCGAACTATGCCTTGCAGCGGTGGTGGGCGAAGCAACTCATCCGTTCGCTGCGTATTACCTGTGGCTTCGGAATCGATGTCGAAGGAGTCGAGGCTCTTTCTGAGAAGCCACTCGTCTGTCTTGGTCGCCACGCCAGCCTCGGCGACGCGCTCGTCAGCGCTTGGGTTTTCGGATCCCTTGCCCATCGCTTGCCTCGGTACGTCATGAAGAAGGAATTGCTTCTCGACCCATGTCTCGACATCGTGGGTCAGCGAATTCCGAATTACTTCGTTGATCGCGGTTCGGCCGCTATTCGTCAAGAGATCGATGGCATTCGAGCGATGGCCTCGAACATGTTGCCGAAAGATGTAGCGGTCATCTTCCCTGAAGGAACGCGAACGAATGACGAAAAGCGCGTTGCTCTCGTGCAACGCCTAGAAAAGCGTGCACCTGAACGACATTCCAAGTTGGCTGGCCTTGAGCGGCTCTTGCCGCCTCGATCGGCGGGTGCGACGGCCCTCCTTGAGGCGATTCCCGATGGCGATGTTGTGTTTTTGTGGCACGTGGGATTTGACGGTCTCGACACCTTTGGCGGCGTTCGTCGCCGCCTTGCACAGGCCGAGCCCCATGCGCGAGTTGTTCTTGAGTTGTATGACCGAGCATCGGTGCCAAACGGGGTCGCATTCGAGGCCTGGCTTGACGATCGATGGTTGGAGATCGACCGCAAGGTCGTCGAAGCATCAGAACGGCGGATTGGATAGTTTCGTCCTTGTGGTATCCGGCATCATTTGGGGGAGTTCGCGATGTCTTTAGGTCTGGTGCAAAAAATCGATTTCAACAATTTTCACCGAGTGGATCTTCGTCAGTATCTGAACGACGGGCGCGGTACGAATGCTGCGAAGTCGATGCCAGCCGGTCGCTCTCTGACGATCGTTGTTGGTGACGATGCGTGGACCTACCGGTCAACTGGTGATGATATTGAGTTGATCGAGGGCCGAGCCGCAGGTCTGACAATCGATCTTGAACGCGAAGCATTCAGCGACTTTGTTAACGAGATGTGGTCGGTGTTCGGTCTCCTCTATGGAGAACGCCTGAGTCTCGAAACCGGTTCATTCGAGCATCTGGTTGCTTGGGAGCCTGTGCTTCAAGCGCTTTGGTTCGATCGTCCGATTTACGCGGCAACGGAGAGTTCTGATTTTGTTGGCCGAAATGGACAGCCACTCTCGCTCACTCAGTCGTTCACACTCGACGATGACGCCGACGAGATGGCGGATTTCCTGCAGACCTGCGGTTATTTAGTCCTCCGCGATGTGTTCAGCTCGGAAGAGATCGCCGCGATGAACGAGGTCGTCGAACGCGAGCGGCAAAGCTCCACCCCTGATGACAAGCGTTCGTGGTGGGCGACAGACTCGG
>JAEMTX010000027.1 GCA_016462055.1 Acidimicrobiia bacterium
TCCGTTTTGGACGAGTCCACGATCAGCGAGGAGCTCCCACCCGACTCTGATCTCGTCGGGACCACTTCCTCGCGACGTTGGCAACCAGTTGTCTTCGTATCCCAACCACGCGTTATGCAGGATCGATGCCTCGATACCGGTCAACCCTGCCGATGCCACGATCGCCCAATGCGTATCGCCGCGCCATTCCCGAATGCAGTTCACCGCCTGCCAACCCGATAGCAACGGATCGTTCGCTCGTTCCATCCGAAGATGTGAGGCATAGAAAACTCGCCCAACGGTTGGAAGTTGTTCCACGACGGCCCAGAGCGACGGTCCCAGCTGTTCCAGTGCAGGAACAATCGCAGGAGCAAATTCTCGGAGTCCTTCAACTACAGCGTCATTACGCGCGTTCCAGACCGATTCAAAATCAGTTGACGCAGCGACCAGATCGAAAGTGAACGCAATCGCGCTTGGACTAATCGAACCGAACGCCGCAGTCACCGCTTCAGGGCCGGCAGTAGCCAACGGTGCGCAACGAGAAGCGATATAGCCAATCGGACCAGGGAGCCCGAGTGCCTCGTAGCGTCGGATCGCCCCCGGATCCCAGAAAATCCAACCAATGGTGGTTTGCACCGATCGCGAATTGCGTTTCGCTATGGCGTTCCAGTCAGTCACAGATGGCCCACCTCTTGAGTTCGCGAATATTGAACTCTAGAGAATCTATTTCGCTCGTTCACAGAACCTTGCGGAAGATCTTCTCTTTGCGCGCTGTGTAGGGCGGGTATGTGAGCGATGGATCAAGTTTCGTTCCACGCGTAAGTACAGGTTTCATGTGCTGAAAAAGTCGCACTCCAGCCCTTCCGTGGTAGCCACCCATTCCGCTTTCGCCAATTCCACCAAACGGAAGATTCGGATTGGTCAGATGCAAGATTGTGCCGTTGACCGTTACGCCACCAGCGGTCGTGCGTGAGAGAACTTCGCGTACGACTTTTTTATTCTCGGCGAAAACATAGAGCGCGAGTGGGTGCGCGTGCGCGTTGACATACGAAATCGCCTCATCGGTTGAGGCAACGCTGATCACAGGCAGGATCGGACCGAAAATCTCTTCATTCATGACTTGTGATTCCATGTCGACGTCGACAAGAACAGTTGGAGCAATGTAACGAGTCGCCTCATCGCTAACGCCTCCAATCGCAGGGGTGGTCCCGCGAAGAAGCCCTGTCAGTCGATCGAAATGTCGAGGCGAAACGATGCGGGCATAGCTTTCGCTGGATTGGGGGTTCTCTCCATAAAACTCGCTGATTGCCTTTCCGAGTTCGTCAACAAATGCATCACGAACTTTTTCGTCTACCAAGACGTAGTCGGGAGCAACGCAGGTTTGTCCTGCATTCAGCCACTTACCCCAGGCAATGCGATGGGCAGAAACTTTGAGATTGGCCGAAGAGTCGACAATGACGGGGCTCTTTCCTCCAAGTTCGAGTGTGACCGGCGTGAGGTTCTTCACTGCAGCAGCCATCACGATCCGCCCGACGGTTCCATTGCCGGTATAGAAGATGTGATCGAAACGCTGTTCAAGGAGATCAGTTGTTTCAGGAACGCCACCTTCAACAATTGCTACAGCCGAAGGATCCAGGTACTTCGGGACCAATTCACCAAGCAACGCGGACGTCGACGCCGAAACTTCGGATGGTTTCATCACCACTGCATTTCCCGCTGCGATTGCACCCGCAGCCGGAACAAGTAGAAGTTGAATCGGATAGTTCCACGGCGCGATTACCAAGACGACGCCTAAAGGTTCTGGAATCAGTCGCGATCGCGCTGGCATTGTCACAAGTGGTGTCCGTACCCGTTCAGGTTTGTTCCACTTTTTAAGTTTCTTGATCATCGACTTCACTTCGCCCGTCACAAATGCGATGTCTGTGATGAATCCTTCGACTGGTGGCTTACCGAGATCGGTTGCGAGCGCGCCGAGGAACGCTGCCTCATTCTCTTCGAGCATCTTCACCATTTGCTCAAGTTGATGTTTGCGCCACGCCAATGGCCGGGTCAGGCCCTTGTCGTATGAGATTCGAAGTTTGTCAGCCACAGATGTCATGGCCGCATTCAATCACCACACTCGTGACGAGCGCGGTTCAAGATGTCAGACGTTTGCGCAATTCAACGAAAACTTCGTTGCCCAGCAACTCGCTCAGTTCCTCCGAAAGTGACTCGATCACAGGGCGATCGCCGACATAGGCCCGATCCCCTTCGGTGCAGCACCAGGCCATGGTTTCGCCTTCGACGCCCCAATCGGCTCGAGACCAACGGCGCAACGTGGCCGTCTCAGTCGTAGGTGATGTCTGCACCCAATCGACCTTGACCGGCAATTGCCAACAAACAGTCGGCTTCCATTCAGTCGGAGATTCATCTGCGTCGATCGCTGCGAGATGCAGGGCGCAACCGGCGCCGCCAGCAAACCCGGGGCGATTGAGGAAGATGCATGCCCCGTCAACGACTCGGGTGTTCGTCGCCTTCTCGTTCGCGAAGATCCCACCGGCTTCAGCTTCGGCAGAGAACTGAAACAGCGAGGGGTCGATCATCGCAGCGAACGCGCTGATCATTCGTGATTCGTCTTCCCCGTCAAGCTCGGCACCCACCGAACAACAGCCCTGCTGGAGTTCCTCGGTTGGTTCATCGTGAATCCCAAGGCAGCCCCGACCCCAGATGCAGGTCCAATTCGAGTTGAGGAAGTTGGCATCGAACGACCAAGTGACCTCCCCATCGACGATCACGGGGTTCGCTGAATCAGCGGGGTCAAAAGGAGCTGGCTGCATGGAACGATCGTACTGGCCCCTCATTCTGTCAATAAGATTGACAGAATCCAATCCAGTCAGTAAGAAACAGGGCGAACTCTCCCGAAGGTGACGTGCATGACGATCGAGACCAACCGCAAGGATCTGGCCAGCACTCGAATTGCCGCTGATGAAGCCACTCCTCTCGAATCGGGTCAATGCCGTTTGCGAGTCGACCACTTCGCTCTGACGATGAACAACATCACCTACGGCGTCTTTGGCGACATGCTGCGCTACTGGGATGTCTTTCCCGCCTCCGATTCTCCTTCCGAGTGGGGCCGAATCCCGACTTGGGGATTCGCCGAAATCGTTGAAAGCAAGTGCGAAGACGTGGCAATCGGCGAGCGTCTGTTTGGTTTTCTCCCGATGGGTGAGGAAACGATCATCACTCCAGGAAAAATCGATGATCGCGGACTCAGCGATATCGCTCCACATCGAGTTGGGCTTGCTGGTGCGTACAACCGTTATCAAAAGGCATCCACCGACCCGACATACCACGCCGACCGTGAAGCACAGCAAATGGTGCTCTATCCACTTTTCTTCACGAGTTTCGTCATCGACGACTTTCTGACAGACAACGAAGACTTCGGTGCTTCGCAAGTCGTGGTTTCGAGTGCATCGAGCAAAACCGCCATCGGTGTCGCCTACCTCGCAAAACAACGAGGGATAAAGACAGTCGGCCTCACTTCCAATGGAAACCGGGAATTCGTCGAATCCCTCGAAGTGTTTTCTGAAGTTGTTGTCTATGAAGACGTCAACGAAATAGCGAAGGTCCCATCGGCATACGTCGACATCGCTGGGAACCAAGATCTACTCCGAGCGGTCCACGCTCATCTTGATGGCGTCCTCAGCCATTCGATGGTTGTTGGAAATACCAACTGGGATCACGTTGCAACCGACACCAGCGAACTTGCCGCCCCTCGACCTGAATTTCTATTTGCACCAACACAGATTTCGAAGCGAACAAAAGAGTGGGGCCGAGACGAACTCGATCGGCGCATAGGAACCGCTTGGAGCAACTACTCCGAATGGTGTGACTCCTGGATTGAATTCTCTCAAGCTGCTGGGAACGACGAAGTTCTCGCCGTCTACGAAACCTTGATCAGCGGACGGCCTGACCCAAAGCAGGGATTTATCTGCTCAATCCACCCTGGGACGAACACATGAACACTCCACTTCTCCCCAACACAACGAATTCACCATCAACCGATGGGCGTACCGCTCGTCGCGACCGCGGAAGAACAGCCGTGCTCGAAGCAGCACTTGAATTGTTCGAGGAAGAAAACCTTGAGCCAACCCCTGAGCAGATCGCGCTCCGAGCCGGTGTTTCCGCCCGTTCGGTATATCGGTACTTTGAAGACCGCGACCAACTTGTCCGAGCAATCATCGCTCATAAGCAACTCAAGATCCTTCCGCTCTTTCACATTGTCGACATCGGCAAAGGCGAATTAGAAGTTCGACTTACCCGCTTCGTTGACTCTCGCCTGAAGGTTCACGACGCAATCGCAGCGACTGCTCGTGCGATGGCGATCAAGTCATCAAGTGACCCCGTCATCCGTGAACAAATCGATTTCCGTAAATCGATCTTTCGGGAACAAGTGGAACTGAGCTTCGATCACGAGTTCAAGGCAATGAGCCTTCCTCAAAGAAACGCAGCCATCAACGCAATCGACGTGCTTACTCAACTTGATTCACTCGACCGGTACCAAGTTGATCTCGCTCTTTCTCTGAGTGAAACGCGAGAACTGCTACTTATTTCACTACGCGCACTACTCCACATCGACTCATAAACCACCTCCATCCACACGACTACCTCACTCCCAGATAGGACGACCAATGGCTGAGCAACTCGATCACCCCTACGGAAAAATCAACATCGAACTTGTTGGCAGTTGGCTCAACATGAAGCCAGAAGATGACGGGTGCTTCTGGGCGCTCAACCTCATGAAGTACGTCGAAGTCGCCAACTACGACGACGGCCGTGAAGCAGTTTCAGGCAAAGCCGCCGACGACGCATATTCGCCCATCGGCCCGCTCGCAGCAGTAGGTGCCGCGGTTGCGTATTTAGGTGATGTCAAAGATCAACCGCTCGGAACACCCAAGTGGGACCGAGTAGCAATTGTTCGCTACCCCACACGCGCGTCGTTCTTTGCCATGCAAGAACGTAAAGACTTCAAAGAAGCTCATGTCCACAAGAAAGCAGGCATGGACTTCACCATCATCCTTGCGTGTCTACCTAGTACCCACGATGAAGCAGCCTCAACCGATGGCGATCTTGTTCTCTTGATTGATAAAGGGACGGAAGATGCCTTTGCTTCCGTCGACGGCGCAACACAGGTTGCACTCTTCGACGTCGAAGGCGTCATCATTGGCGATGAACGCCGTTACGACCGAGCCCGGTTTGTACGCGTCGCCGATGATGAAACCATGACATCGCTCGTAAGTGCTGCAAAGAACGCTGAGGATGCGCAGATTCTCGTGCTGCGCAGCTTCATCGACAATCTCGTCGACACCGTCGTTACTGCCTAAGCGATTCCTCGGCCCATGGAATTTCTCCGCACACCAGATGAATGTTTCGAGCATCTCGAGGGGTATGACTTCGAGCCGCATTACCGATCGATCACAACTGCCGATGGCACAAGTCTGAGGTTTCACTTCGTCGACGAAGGTCCTCGAGACGCTGCGCCCGTTCTTCTGCTGCACGGAAATCCTTCATGGTCGTACTTGCACCGTTCAATGATCCAAGGCTTGGCTAAACGAGGTCACAGGGTTATCGCTCTAGACCTCATGGGAATGGGTCGATCCGACAAACCAATGGACAAAGCTGATTATTCATTGGCCAACCACATCGACTGGATGGGCCAATGGCTTGAAGCCGAGGGCCTCTCCAATATCACCATGTATTGCCAGGATTGGGGCGGCATCACCGGTCTCAACTTGTTGCCATTTCACGGCGATCGCTTCGCGCGGGTGATTGCATCGAATACGGGTCTGCCGACCGGTGAAGGCGCTGGGCCCGCCGTCGACCAATGGCTCGCTTTCGTTGCCAGTGTCGATGCTCTTCCGATCAGCGTGTTGATCCAGGGTGGCACCACGCGGAAACTTTCCGCCGGGGAACTCGCTGCGTACAACGCTCCGTTCCCTGATGGTTCTTACCAAGCGTCTCCGTTGGCGTTTCCGTTTCTGATCCCCGTGAAACCCGATAACCCCGGCGTTCCAATGTGCCGCGACGCGTGGACCTACCTCGCGACATGGACCAAACCGTTCCTCACAGTTTTCGGTTCAGAGGATCAGATTGCGTATAAAGCGGGGGCTCATGTGCGCATGCAGCGAGAAATTCCGGGGGCCGCCAATCAGCACCACATCGTGATCGAAGGTGCAAACCACTTCATCCAAGAAGACGCTTCCGACCAACTCGTTGACATCATCGACCAATTCACCAAACAGGAAATCAACTAATGCATCGTTCACCCCGAATACTCGCTTCAGTAATTTTTCTTTCAGGTTTTCTTTTGGCAAGCGCGTGCAGTTCCAGTTCCAGTTCCACACAGTCGCCTGTGCAGACCACCGCGCCACAACAAGACGACATGCGCGATGGGCGCTACTGCGAAGTGCTCCTCGTTTCCCTCGCCACTGGTCAGCCCGTTGCCACCGTCTACAACACGTACCCGCTAAACCTGTGTCCTGCAGACAAATGGACAGCACTTGACCCGAAAGCAATTGCTGCTCAGTACGGGGCAACGGTGGCAATGTTGAACGGTCCTCGACACTGGATGATCAACCATGTCGAGAAGGTTGGCGAGCCTCCTTCCGAAAAAGCCGACTTTGGCGGAATCGAGATGTACAAACAGGCGACGGTGTCGATCGGGTCACTTCTCGACCAATCGAAGCCGTATTCGGTGTATCCGGTCAGCCGCTCGGTGATTTTCACCTGGCTTGCTGGGACTGAGATCTTTGAACTGACGGGTCCCGATGGAGCGCGCTACATCATGCAATCGTTCAGTCAGCAGAAAGACCCAAGCCTTACCCTCGAAACGCTTCCCACATTGCGTTCCAAACTCGCACTACCCACTGGCTGGACATTCAGTTCGCGAACTCTCACCGATGATTTCCAACTTGTGACCGTGAAGAACCCCGCACAGGTGATGCAAGACGATCTCGGAAATAGCTATTCAATGATCCCCACGACTCCAGAGAACTGAGTAGGCAATGACGAGTGACAATCCAGAACGTCTTGTTCCCGATATGCGCAACGTTCGCTACGGTGAAGTCCTAGGCGTCTTCGCTCGCGACGGACGATTCGAGGCCGAAGTATTTGGCACCCAGTTGATCAACGACTGCCCACAAGAACTCTGGGAAACGCTTGATGCAACGGAAATCGCCGCCGAGATGGGTGCCATCGGAGTGAAGCTCAACGGGCCGCGCTACTGGACATTGGACGCGTTCGGCCAGAAAGTCGCCGTCGCTGAACCAGTACTTCGCGATTTCAACGGAATCACCATGCGTCGGATCGCCACTGTTGATCTCGGTGAGATTCCCAAACTTGGGCCCTACAACGAAACCAAGGTCAACCGCGGTGTGATCTTCTTTTGGGACGAGGGCCAGACCGTTCATGAACTCATTAACCCTGAGGGCCACGCCTACGTAATGCAGGCATTGTGCACCGGTGTCGACCCCACGATGAGCCCGGAATCTCTATTGACTCTTGGCGAACGCCTTGAGCTTCCCGATGGTTGGTCGTACCGCACCCGAGTGCTCGATGAGGAACTCATCGTCGACACCACCGCAACGATTGCAACTGTCCTTCAGGACGAATTCGAGAACTCCTACACCCTTCCCTACTGAAAGCACCCGGACTTCCGATGACCGATAACGAACGGCGTATCGCTCTACGCGACGAACGAGTAAAGGCAGCTCCCTATTGGGGTGCTGTTGAACCGCGGATCATCCTTACGTTCCTGTTTTTCTCCGCCGCCTGGATCGCTGTCATTGTTCTTGGCATCAACGGCTCTATTCCACTTTGGCTGGGCTTGATTCTCAACACCGTTATTGCCTCGACCTTCTACATGCCGATGCACGAAGCAACCCACGGAAACATCTGGGGTCAAACCGTCAACGGGAAATGGGTTGAAGACCTCATCGGGATGCTTTGCGCAATCCCGCTCGGGTTTTCGTATAAGGCTCACCGGCCATCACATATGCGGCATCATGCACACACAAACGACCCGGAACGCGATCCGGACTATCACACCGCCGGACCGATATGGACCGTGCTTAGAAGTTGGTACGCGCAAGTTCTTATGCTGACCTTCCTTCCATTGTTCGCATTTGTGCCTGCGGCCCGCCGCCTCGTTCCACATTCGGTGCTTCGATCCATGGCCGGCGATGCGGGCAATAAGAAGACTGGACTCATCCAACTTCGTTTCTGGTTCTTCTCCACACTTGTGCTCGTCGTCGCGTTTCTCACGGGATACGGGTGGCCTGCGTTGTTGCTCTGGTTCATTCCGTCGCGATTGCAGGCACTCTGGCTGCTCACCGTCTTCGCCTGGTTCCCGCATCATCCCGCGACCAAAGTTGGGCGCTACGTCGACACTCGAGTCGCAGTGTTCGCCGGATCACGGTTCCTTATTCGCGGCCATGACCATCACGCCGTTCACCACCTTTTTCCGCGCGTTCCCCATTACCGACTTCGTCGTTTGTGGAGCGATATCGCCGATGACATGGTGACCAAGGGTGTCCGTAGTGAAGGCCGGGCTCTCGACGCAACCGGCCCGATCACTTGGTGAAGATCCACGACGAACACGCGCGGATCCATCACTAGGCTCCCAACGTGGGAGAAATCAGCAGTGAGGGCAACCGGCGGTCGCGCCGCAGGCTCGGCCTGCTCACTGTTGGGGCGATCGGCGTTGTCTTCGGCGATATCGGTACAAGCCCGCTCTATGCCTTTACCCAAATCTTCTCCGGCGCACACACGATTCCTGTAGTCGAGGCACGCGTACTTGGCGCCCTCTCAATGGTTTTTTGGACGCTCACGCTTGTGGTGTCGGTGAAATATGTCGTCATTGTCATGAGGGCCGACAATCAGGGCGAAGGCGGAATCATGGTCCTCGCCAGCTTGGCTTCAAACGCCGTCAAGCGACACAGGGCAAGTGCCGGCTTGATGTTGCTCGGTCTTATTGGAGCTGCTTTGTTTTACGGAGACGGCCTCATCACACCAGCAGTATCGGTGCTGTCTGCAGTCGAGGGAATCGGCGTTGCCGCTCCCAGTCTGGACAGACTCGTCATACCAATCGCGTTAGCCATTCTTTTTCTCTTTTTCGCGGTTCAGCGATTTGGGACTGGCCGCGTTGGTCGGGTGTTTGGCCCGATCATGATCGTGTGGTTTTTATCGATCGCGATCCTCGGACTCGCCAGCGTCATAAAAACGCCGGGCGTGCTGCGTTCCATTAATCCCTACTATGCCTTCACGTTTTTTAGCGGCGAACCGGGGCTGGCATTTCTCGCGCTGGGAGCAATCGTCTTATGCGTCACCGGCGCTGAAGCACTGTATGCAGACATGGGACAGTTTGGGCGTTCACCAATTCGACTCTCGTGGTTCGCAATCGTTGCCCCCGCCCTCTATCTCAATTACCTCGGCCAACGAAGGCGGACAGGTCTACGTGCCCGCCGTGAATTGGATGCTGATGGTCGCCGTCCTTGGTCTCATCATTGGATTCCAAGATTCGTCGCGCCTCGCATCCGCATACGGCATTGCTGTGACCGGAACCTTCGTCATTACCGGTGTGCTCGTTGCGATCCTCGCCCGCAACAAGTGGGGCGTTTCGCTTTGGATAGTGATTCCGGCCGGAGCAATTTCTCTTGTTATTGACGGTGCTTTTTTTCTCTCCAACCTCACGAAATTCACACATGGAGGATGGTTTCCACTTGTTATCGCTGTCATCATCATCGCCCTTCTCAGCACCTGGCAGTGGGGCCGGAAGCGTCTCGCCAGTCATATGGAGTCGCTCGAAACAACCGCACAGGAATTGCCTGCGTACCTCGAAGCACAGCATGTCGTCCGCACCCCAGGTGTCGCTATCTATCCAACAGTTGAAGAGGGAATACCAATCGCCCTCATTCAACGCATAGCGCTCGTTCATGCTGTCAACGAAGTGACCGTCGTCTTGCACCTCCTGACGGCTGATACGCCGTACGTCACAGACGCCATGCGTCTAAAAGTCACTTCTGGTGCGGTAATTGATGTCACCGCTTCCTACGGCTACACGGAACGACCAGATATTCTCGATGTCGTTCGACGTGTAAGCCTCGTACACCCTGAGGTCGATCCCGATACCTGCACCTTCATCTTCCATTCGATGAATGTCGAGACAGTCGAATCGAATCCGATCAAACGAATTCCCACAGAAGTGTTCACGATCATGCTGCGCAATGCCACCGATCCGCAGCATTACTTCGGACTGCCCGCCGATCGAGTCCTGGAATTCGGCAGACTCATCCAGTTCTAGGTAGGGCTGTCACCTTCGCAAAGCGACACGCGACGTAGTAAACCTCAGGGGTCAATCCGCTCAGGGGGAGTTCCCAAAATGTCTGAACCGCTTGTTCTTACCGAGGCTGAGGGCCCGGTCCTGGTTGTCACCATCAACCGCCCCGAAAAGAAGAATGCTGCGAACGCCGAAGTGCTTTGTCGGCTTTATGACGCATGGGTTCGCCTCGATACCGATGACTCACTTCGCGTCGCCATCCTCACTGGAAAGGGCGACACCTTCTGCGCCGGCATGGATCTCGCAGAAATCGGCCGACTGCGCGAAGGCATCGTCGACAATGAATGGCTGCAGCGTTTCAAAGATCAGCCCGAGGTCATCCTCGGCGGTTGGCTCAAGACCTACCGGCCCACCAAGCCTGTGATCCTCGCCGCTGAGGGTTTCGCACGTGCGGGTGGAACCGAGATTCTTCAGGGCACCGATATTCGTGTTGCGGGTGAAAGCGCCGTCTTTGGTGTCACTGAAGTCCAGCGCGGCCTATTCCCCATGGCCGGCTCTGCTGTGCGACTTCGCCGCCAAATTGGTTATGCCGTGGCAGCCGAAATGCTGCTGACTGGTGAAGACCTCACTGCCCAACGTGCGTATGAACTCGGGCTTGTGAACCACGTTGTTCCCGACGGCCAAGCACTTAACAAGGCACGAGAAATCGCTCAACGCATCGCCCGCAATGGCCCACTTGCTGTGAAGGGCATTCTTGCCACGTTGCGCGAAACCGAAGCCATGCCCGAGGCCGACGCGTTCACCATCGAGATGAAGCATGGCGGCAAGGTCATGCAATCGAAAGATGCTGGTGAAGGCCCCCGAGCCTTCCTCGAAAAGCGCGACCCGGTCTTCACCGGCGAATGATCGGCTGACTCCAATGGCGGCTTCCAAAAAACCAACAGTCATCGTTGCCGGTCTCGGCGACACCGGAGCGCTAATCGCTACACGATTAACGCGGACTTGCAACGTTGTCGGCATTTCGACGCGGCCTGCATTAGTGAGCGGTCAGGAACTGGGCACGCGCCTTATTGATCTTCCCCGGTGGCGACGTACGTACCTCATCCCCTATCGACGTTTTCGTAAACTCGATTCTGTCGATGTCGTACATGGTCGAATCACAAACGTTGACTTCGATACATCAAAGGTGTCCGTTGAACTCGCCTCGGGTTCGACACGCGAGATCACCTACGACTTCTTCGTGATCGCAACTGGTGTGTCCAATGGTTTCTGGCGCCACGATCGCCTCGAAGACCTCGCCACAATCGATACGGAACTCTCAGCAATCAATGCCGAACTCAACGGTGCTGGAACAATCGCTGTCGTCGGTGGTGGAGCAACTGGCGTCAGCGTTGCCGACAATCTCGCTCGCGCCGGGCGTTCAAAGGTGCACCTGTTCCATAGCGGCGAAGAGCCCCTGCCTGGCTATCACCCCAGCGTGAGGCGCTGGATGGCTCGTCAACTCACAACTGACGGCGTCACTGTTCACCCCGACCACCGTGCCGTTGTCCCAAGCGATTTTCGTGGTGATCAACTCACCCACGACGCCGTCGAATGGTCAACGGGCCAGGAAGCGTTTAACGCCGATGTCACGCTGTGGGCGCTTGGTGGCGTGACACCGCACAGCGCGTTCCTTCCGGCGTCAGTTCTTGACGACGAAGGCTTCGTGGTCGTCGACAAGAATCTCCGAATGCCTGAGCATCCGAATGTGTTCGCGGTCGGTGATATCGCTGCAAGCGACCCCCTTCGCAGTTCTGCTCGCAACTGGGGATTCCGAATCGTTGTCACCAACGTGAAAGAACTCGTTCGCAATCGCCCCACCAAACTCAAGCCCTACAAGGCTGCCGAATACCGATGGGGGTCAATCCTCGGGATGCAAGACGATGGCCTCACGGTTGTGCAACCCAATGGCAAGCGTTTCCGCATTCCGCGCAAACTGGCCGAACCGCTTCTCTTCAGTGTGTTCGTGCAGCGCATTCTCTACGGCGGTCTACGCAAGCGGTAATTGTTAGCCATCGATTCTTGGAGATTTCTCATGACCGCTTCACCACATGACAATGACGCCTCACCAAACGTTGACGGCGTAGAAGCAGTCTTCTGGCATATCGACGACATCGACTGGACCGAGGTGCAGCGCCAACAGAATGCCGACGGTTCCGTTTCTGTCGTTCGTGAAAAATGGCCGATCATCCGACCCGGCTTTCTTTCGGCGCATGTTCACTATGAAGCGGGAATGGTCGTACGTCGCCACGGACATCGCAGCAACCACGTCGTGTTTGTACTTGGCGGAAGCGGCTGGATAGGAACAACACCCTGCGAACCCGGATCACATATCCATGTTCCGCTTGGCTCTGCATTCGGTCCGATCATCGCTGGGCCTGACGGGCTGACTTGTTGGGAACTGAGTTTCGGCGAGTTCGGTGGCTGGGGTGATCAGCCTGAGCTCTACGCGAACGAAATCGCCGAACGTGGCATCACGCCTTTACCCGATCCCCCGCTCGAGATTGGCGATTGGTTTGTTGATCCACGCGGCGATTGGGGTGGTGAACGTCCTTCACCAAAGGTCGAAGGACTTCAGTCGTTGATGACACACGTGAGCGAGTACGAGTGGACCGACGTGAAGCATCAGCAAAATGCTGATGGCTCACTTTCTGTCGTGCGCGAGAAATGGCCGATCCTGCAGCCCGATTTCATGAGCGCGTACATCGAATACTCACCAGGAATGATCGTGCGTCGTCACGGACACTTCGGCTTGCACCTTGTCTACGTGATTGAAGGCGGCGCGTGGTTCGGCGATCGCTGGTGCCCCGCCGGCACCCATATAGAACTTCCCTTCGGCGCAGCCTTTGGTCCGATTGTTGCTGGCGACGAAGGCGCGTTGTTCCTTGAACTCACCGATGGCGACTTCCGCAGTTGGGGAGACCAGCCCGAACTGTTCGAAAAACTGATTGCTGAGCATGGCGTCACGCCATTGCCTGACCCACCCATTGATCTCGGCGAATGGTTTACCGACCGCCGCGACTACTGGGCCCCGTAAGGCCCGCCACTCATAGCAACCATCCGGGACTAACAGTTTCCGCTTCGTTTCAAACCACCCTCGAAAGCAGTGGGCGCTAGATTCGCAGAAAGGTTGCACCCGGGGGGCACATGACAATCCGCTATTCAAAGCCGCCGGTGCTGATGCACGACGTGATTACCGATCTTGACGGAGTCGTTCGCCTTCTTGAATCACAGGCTCCGTACACACCACTTGGCGGTTGGTATAGCCCTGGAGCGGACCCAACGAAAAAGACGCGACCCATGTGGTTCCAGAATGATTGGGTCCACGATGACTTTGCCGCCGAAGGTTCTGATTTGTTCCTTCAACATCCGGACTACATCGAAGCGGCAAAACAGTATTACGACGCCGAAATCGTTGAACCAATAAGTGTGTATGTGAATCTCATGGTGGCCATCGACGGTGGCGGTCCCGCCCACACCGACAACCCCCGCTTCCACGGTCGTGACCGAACGAATACGCCGATGTGGTTATTGCGGGCGATGTTGTGGTCAGGGTTGTTCAACGAGTTCGAGATTCTTCAAGCAACCGCAATCTGGTGGCGAAACGATGTCGAAGGTGGCGCGTTGTATTACTGGCCAAACGGTGCCGCCAACCCACCCGAAGTTCACGCCGAGAATATGGCGAATACCGCGTTGATCGGCGACAACCACGGAATGTTCCATCAGGTGGGCCCTATTGGACCTTTCTCTGGTCAATCACCGCGAATCACTCCCACTGCCACACTTGCACTAGTCAACGACGGCACCGGCGATTGGGCCATCACCGATCTCGACGAAGAGGTCTTCCGTGCGCCCCTAGACACCTACAGACTCAGCGTGTTGTGGAAGGCCGACGTTTACAAAACTGCGGCTGAACGTGATCGAAAGAAGTCGGACACTCTGACGATGCAAGATGTTGCCGACCGATTCAACGATGATCTCGTGCAACGTGGCTCCGAGATCCGATTCGACCTCGCTCGAGTCGACGATCTCGCTCTCAGCACTGAACTGAAAACCGTCTATCCCGAAGACAAACCAGTCGGAGCTTTGCGATCAGTTTTTGATGCTGCCTGATGAATTTCTTCCCTATGCTGGCCAAAGGGAGTCTTACAACATGAAGTGGGGAAACAAATGAAGTCACGCGCTGCGGTGTTATTCGAAAGCCCGGGCCGTTACGAGGTCGTCGACGTTGAGGTCGACGAACCAAAAGCGCATGAGGTTCTCGTTCGTTATGTTGCGAGCGGACTGTGCCACAGCGATGTTCATTACCTCGATGGCAGCCACGCCGGTCCACTCCCGATGTGCGCGGGGCACGAAGGGGCCGGCGTTGTCGAGCAGGTTGGCCCTGGCGTCGTCGGCTTCGCTCCCGGCGATCATTTTGTTGCCTCATTCATTCCGAGTTGTGGGCGTTGCCGGTATTGCGCGCAAGGCAGAACCAACCTCTGCAATTTGGGGGCACACCTGCAGAACGGGCCAATGCCTGATGGCACCTACCGCATGCACTACGACGGACAAGACCTACACCAGTTTCTTTTGATCTCCACGTTCTCGCAGTACGCCGTTGTTTCGGAAAACTCTCTGGTGAAAATTCCGAACGACGTGCCTCTTGAAACTGTGTGTCTACTGGGCTGTGGTGTCGGCACGGGCCTCGGTTCGGCCATCAACGCTGCTGAGGTTCGGCCAGGGGACAACGTGCTTGTCCTTGGTGCGGGCGGTGTAGGCATGAGTGCAGTTCAAGGCGCTGCGCTCGCTGGCGCAGCAACAGTCATCGTTGTTGATCCCGTGGAATTCAAACGAGAAATGGCTACAACCCTCGGAGCAACTCACACCTATTCCACAATCGCCGAGGCCACCGACTTCGTCCGTTCTATTAGTGACGGCCAAGGTGCCGAGTCGGCAATTCTCTGCATGGGTCAGCCGACAAATACCGATGTCGCCAATGCGTTCGATGCGATCGCAAAAGGCGGAACTGTTGTGGTCACGGGCATGGCTGCAAATTCCGAACCAGCGGCAATTCCTATTCACCTACTGGCCCTTGGTGGAATGCAGAAAACCATTCGCGGTGCACTGTTCGGGATGTGTAGTCCCCCGGTGGATATTCTCCGCCAGATCGATCTCTATCGAGCCGGAAAACTGAAACTCGACGAGATGATCACACGCCGGTATCAACTCGACGACATCAATTCCGCTGTCGATGACCTTGCCGAAGGACGAAACATCAGAGGCGTCGTCACCCTGTAAGTAGCACCTATGTTTACCAGTGAGAACCGACTGCGAGTCGGGCCAAGAGGGGGAAACGTGCTTGATCATCGGATCATCGGTGCAACTGTGGTGGACGGCACCGGCGCGCCGGCGGTTGCGGCCGACATTGGTATTCG
>JAEMTX010000175.1 GCA_016462055.1 Acidimicrobiia bacterium
ACGACCACAACTACACCGCCGACAACCCGATTAGCGAGAGGCACAACGCCTCCGTCCACAACATCCACGACCACTCCCGCTGTACTTCCACTCGTCCAGATCATTTCATTTGCCGGTCGGTCGGTCGGCCCGGCGACGCTCTCGTTTCGATACACCCAAATCGCGGGCCAACCCCAAGCCGAAAACAAGGTGCTGATCTTTACTGTGCAGGTAGTACCCGAACCTCCGACGACGACAACCACCGAAGCTCAGACGACAACAACTCGTTAGGCGCGTCAACGTCCTTTATTTATCGTCCTCGGGTAACGCAGACCGTTCCACTTCGAGTCGCTCTTGATCTTCACTGAGGATGAAGCCCGGAGCGACACCATCGTCATAATCAAGGGGACGCATTGCGAGATCGATCGCGCACCACAACGTGCGTGAGATCGGAAAGAAAAGAAATGGAACCAGAACTGCCGAGAGCGCCGTTGCCCCGCCAATGATCCACATCGGTGGCTCCGGCCAAGTGGCGGCGACCCCTATTGAAAGAATCAACACAACGACTAGCTGTACGAGACAGATGTTGAGAAACCACGAGCCAAGCCAGTGACCCGGAAGACGATCGAAGACGAGCCCGCATTGCGGACACTCGGGAGCCATACGCACCCAAAAGCGGAAGAGCTTTCCTTGGCCGCAGACCGGACATCGTTGTCGCGCTCCACGACGAAGCAAAGTTTCGGTAGGCACGGTCACCTCTCCATTGTGCTGTGATTCGTCCGCCTACGTCGTACCCAGAGCGATACCCTCGCCACCATGAGCGAGCGCGACGCCATCGAGGAACTCTCCGACCTCTTCGTCTTTCTCGCCGATAACGATTTCGCCGGGTACTCCCCCTTGTATGAACAGATCGCTCGTGCGGTCGCCACCGATCGCGAACTCCTGAATTTCATTGCTATGGCAGCCAATCCAAATGCCCGACGGGGACGGATCCCCATACTTTTTTTCGCCGCCACACACGATCGAGTGCTTGCCAATTCTGAAAGCCCAATTGCCGCGGTCTACCGCGGCGAATCTCAGGCCGATCCGATGCCACTGCTTCGAGAGTTATTGGAACGCGAGTCGGCCGAAATCACGACCAACATGCGCACGCGCTCGGTGCAGACAAACGAGGTCGGTCGCAGTGCAATCTTGTCGTTTGCATTCAGCCGCGCTCAACGCAATGTCACTGCGCAAACCGCACTCTTTGAGATCGGGCCAAGCGCCGGGCTCAACCTCTACTTCGATCGCTTCCATACCGACGTCACCCGGAACGGAGAGTGGGTCGCCGCTAACGGCCCCGAAGAATCAACTGTCCGACTTCAGTGTGAATTGCGGGGACCGGTTACTCCGACATTTCTCACTGACCGTTTCGCCCCAGCCTCGCGGCGTGGTCTCGATCCCAGCCCCATCGACGTCATGAACGATTCCGAATGCCGATGGCTTCGAGCATGTCTGTGGCCCGGCATTCCTGATCGCCCCGAACGGCTCGCCGCAGCAATCAACGTTGCGCGCCTGTCACCCCCGCAACTCATCGCCGGCGATGCCGTAACCGATCTTTCCTCAGCAGTCGCGTCCATCTCGCCCGCCGATCACCTCGCCATCTTCTCGACATGGGCGCTTGCTTACGTCGACGCCAAAGGCAGGGACACTGTTGTCGACACCATCGACAGAGTCGGGTCTCAGCGCGATCTCGATTTCATTACGTTCGAAGAGCCCCGTTTCACCCCATGGGTCACGGACTTCGATCCGGCGGTCTTCAGTCAGTACGAAGGTGAAGGAACACCAACCCTGCTCGGCCTGCGATCATGGCGGGGCGGGAACTGCACGACAACTGCTCTCGCTGTCGCCCATCCCCATGGGCGATGGGTTCACTGGCTCGAGGAGAATCATGGCTGATTGGGTACTGAAACGAACAGCAGCGCGCGTGGTCGTTCTCGATCAATATGGCCATGTACTGCTCCTCGAAGCCCGTGATCCTGCCGATGCCTCAAAAGGCCAGTGGTGGGAGATTCCCGGTGGCGGAATCGAGAACGGCGAAACAAGTGCCCAAGCCGCTCGTCGCGAACTCTTCGAGGAAACCGGAATCGTTGAAGCGGAAATCGGCCCATGCGTCTGGACGCAACATTCAAAGTTCATTTTCGCTGGATGGAAGTTTGATCAACACGAGCACGTACACGTTGCGTGGACTGACCGAATCGACCTCTCGACGCGTAAACCCGGTGGCCTCGAAGCGTTCGAAGCATTGGCGTTCGGCGGGCATCATTGGTGGGGTCTTGATGAACTTTTGGAATCTGACGCGCAGGTCCTACCCCGCCGGTTACGCGAATTTCTTCCTGACCTCGTGGCTGGAACCATTCCGCCCGAACCGCTCGACATCACCCATATCGACCCCAGCATCACGTTTTAACTGATGTCCACGAACAAGCGACTCTTTCTGCGCGGCTGCATGAAGCACTGCGCTGTGTGCGGGCAAGGTCACCTTTTCCGCCGCTGGTTCATCATGCTCCCGCGCTGTCCGAAGTGCGATCTCAAGTTTGAACGAATCGAAGGTCACTGGACCGGAGATCTCGGGGTTAACACCATCGTGAGTTTCGGGGCACTACTCATCGTGCTTCTCGTCGGCTTCTTGGCGTTTTGGCCTGACCCACCAATCGTGGCGATCATCATCGCTTCGATCGCAGCAGCGGGACTCCTGCCCCTCGCGTTCTTTCCTTATTCAAAGACCATTTGGCTAGCGATCGACATTCTGATGCGGCCAATAGAACCAGGAGAGGTTCGTCCGGGCTTCGGCCCAGAACCCGAGACCCTCTAACCTGCGAGCGATGTCTTTCACCCCCCCTGCTACCGAATCTGAATCTGGCGCTGAACAACCCGTCGACGTTCTCATCGTGGGAGCCGGACCTGCAGGATGCGCGGCAGCAATCACATTGCAGCGCTCAGGCAAACGTGTCGTAATCATCGACAAGGCGTCATTTCCTCGCGACAAAATTTGTGGCGACGGGCTCACCACATCAGCACTTCGTGAGCTTGATGCCCTCGGCCTTGATCCAACATCGGTTGCGTCATGGATCGATGTTGAAGACGTCATCGTGCGCTCGCCGAGCGGGCGTGAAGTTGTCTTCCCGCTGCCGAGGGACAACGGCGTCTACGCCGCCGTAAGTCGAAGACAAGATCTTGACGCCGCGCTCGTTGGCCTTACCCGCTCCGTCGGCGTCGAGGTTCGCGAAAACCTGGCCCTGACCGCTATTCAGCAAAACGACGCTGACGCGCTCGTCACCACGCAAACTGGTAAAACATTTCGCGCCACCTACGTGATCGCCGCAGATGGAATGTGGTCGCCAACTCGCAAAGCACTCGGTCTCGCTCAACCTGGCTATCGCGGCGAGTGGCACGCATTCCGTCAGTACTTCCGAAATGTTTCGCCACGCGCTGCACACGAACTCGTTGTGTGGTTCGAGGCTGATCTTCTGCCTGGTTACGCCTGGTCCTTTCCATTAGCCGACGGCACCGCCAACGTCGGTTTCGGAATCCTGCGCGACGACAGTTCCTACAGCGTCGGCGACATGGGAGCGCTCTGGCGTGAACTGTTGAATCGGCCGCATGTCCGTGACTTCCTCGGACCTGACGCAGAAGCGGAAGGTCCTCATCGAGCATGGCCGATTCCGGCGCGGGTTGACCGCATTGCGCTTTCGCACGAACGCACACTCTTTGTTGGCGATGCCGCAGCCGCAACCGACCCAATGACCGGCGAGGGAATCGGTCAGGCGCTCCTCACCGGCAGATGGGCCGCTGAGGCGATCCTTTCGAACGCAAGTAACCCGACTGGATGCAGGTCCGCGTACGCCCGTTCAGTGGAAACTGAACTCTCCGTAGATCATCGATTCGCGGAACGACTCATGCGTATCCTCAGGCGCCCAAGCGGCGCTCGCGGTGCGGTGCGAATCGCTGGACTTAGCGGCTGGACCCGCCGCAACTTCGCCCGCTGGCTGTTTGAGGACTACCCCAGAGCTCTGCTCCTGACCCCACGTCGCTGGCACCGGAACA
>JAEMTX010000176.1 GCA_016462055.1 Acidimicrobiia bacterium
CTTGGAGTGACTTCACGTTCACTTCGAAGTTTTATCGATGGCGGGCTGTTAACTGCATTTCGGTTTGGGCGGGTCATCCGTCTTCGAGAATCAGATCTGGAGAAGTTCCTCGAGAGGAGCCGGTTGGGACCAGGTCTCGCCGACACTGAATAGCGGATGAGCCGTCCGGCCCTTCTAGGATTACGGACCAGATGCCCAGCACAACAGTGAACGTCCACGTCCCCGGCAACCACCTCATGACCGGCCTCCTCGGCCATCGAGACGAGTTGCTTCTCCTTATTGAAGACGCCTTTCCCGAGGCCGATGTTCATGTGCGGGGCAACGAGATCACGGTTTCGGGCGATCAGGCCGGAACGGTTGGCAAGTTGTTTGAGGAACTTGTCGTTCTTCTTCAGCAGGGTCAGGTTCTCGAGCCCGTGTCGGTTCGCCGCAGTATTGAAATGGTGAAGGCCGACGAGCGTCCGAGTGAAGTGCTCACCACCGATGTGTTGCGCAGTGCTCGTGGTCGAATGGTGCGTCCCAAGACCAGCGGACAGAAGCGCTACATCGACGCCATCCGCAAGAACATCGTCACCTTCGGCGTTGGTCCTGCTGGTACCGGCAAGAGCTGGCTTGCAGTTGCGATGGCTGTGCAAGCGCTGCAGGCCAAAGAAGTTGACCGCATCATCCTCACTCGACCTGCTGTTGAGGCCGGGGAGCGTCTGGGTTTCTTGCCCGGCGACATGATGGCCAAGGTCGATCCCTATCTGCGTCCGCTCTACGACGCGCTCTACGACATGCTCGATGCCGAAGGTGCACAGCGCATGCTGGAGCGTGGAACTGTTGAAGTCGCGCCGCTGGCATTCATGCGCGGTCGCACGTTGAACGGTTCGTTCATCATTCTCGACGAAGCACAAAACACGACTCCGGAACAGATGAAGATGTTCCTCACTCGTATTGGCTTCGGTTCAAAGGTTGTTATTACTGGCGATACCACCCAGATCGATCTCCAGGGTGGTCGAAGTGGTTTGCTCGAACTTGAACCAATCCTTTCCGGTATCGACGGACTCGAATGGGTCAAACTCACTGCTAGCGATGTCGTTCGTCATCGCATCGTTCAGGACATCGTGACTGCGTACGAGAATGCGCCGAAGCGATGAACGAGCCTCCTCGTCGCCGTCGGTTGAAACGACGCGGCCCGGCTGAAGGTGCTGTCACTGCTTTTGTTTCTGACGAACAGGCGGCGGTCTCGATTGATGTTGAACGTTGGCAGCGGCTTGCGCTTGCCGTTTTGGCTGATGAAGGCGTTGAAGGTGAAGCGGAACTGTCGGTGATGTTTGTCGACGAGGAAACAATCGGCGATCTCAATCTGCGGTTCATGGAAACCGATGGGCCTACCGACGTTCTTTCGTTTCCTATTGATGGTGAGCCGAATGTTCCCGGGCGCTGGCCTGATGCAGGTGGGCCTGGTCCTGATCGCATTGAAAACGATCCCGAAGATCTCCCTTTGTTGCTTGGCGATGTCGTGATTTGCCCGTTGGTGGCGGAGCGCAATGCTCCGACTCATGCTGGCTCGTTTAGCGATGAAATCGCGCTGTTGGTCGTGCACGGGATTTTGCATCTTCTGGGCATGGATCACGCCGAAGAGCCCGAACGACTCGAGATGCAGAACCGCGAGCGGGAATTGCTCGACGCCCACTACGGGCCGCTTGCTGCTGATCCGTGGGCATGAGCGAGGCGTAGATGACTATGAAAATGATTGCGGTGACATTCACAACCGCTGATGCATGGATGACGTTTGCGATTGCGGTTTTGCTTCTGATTTCGGTTTTCTTGTCACTAGCCGAAACGGCACTGACCCGAATGACGGTTTCAAAAGCGCAGGTGATTTCCGAAAAGGGTGGTCTGGGCTCGAAGCGGATTTTGCGACTTGTTGCCCACCCAGAAGAATTTCTCAATGTCGTGCTGCTGGTCGTGCTTGTTTGTCAGCTGGTTCAAGCAACGTTGGTCGGTCTCGTTGCCGACAATCTCTTTGGACCGTGGGGACTTGTGCTGGCCACATTCGTGAATGTGGTTGTCGTCTTCGTTGTCGCAGAGGCCATTCCGAAAACTTGGGCGGTTCAGCACACCGAGCGTGCGTCTCGTATTGCCACCCCCGTCGTGTGGTGGATGACCCGATTTTGGCCGTTCAAACTGATCGCGAAATCTCTCATCGGCCTGACCAACGTGATCATTCCGGGAAAAGGTCTGAAACAAGGCCCGTTCATCTCGGAAGCTGAAATCCTCGCCCTGGCCGATCAAGCGGTGTTTGCCGACGTTCTTGAAGAAGAAGAACGCGAGCTCATCGAACAGGTCTTTGAATTTGGCGACACGATTTGTCGCGAAGTGATGGTGCCTCGTCCAGACATGTTGGCGATGGCCGATTCACTTACGGTCGCCGAAGTTCTTGATGCTGCGCTCGCCGATGGTCGTAGTCGTGTTCCGGTATATGGCGAAGGCATCGACGACATCACCGGCGTCGCGTACGTCAAGGATTTGGTTCGCGCTTCTCGTACTGGGCGCGAGTCCTCGAGGGTGGCGCGTTACGCCCGTCGGGCATTTTTCGTACCTGAGACCAAACGCATTTCTGAACTGCTGTCGGAAATGAGGGTTCGTAAAGCGCATATGGCCGTGGTGATCGATGAATACGGCGGCACCGCTGGCTTGGTGACGCTGGAAGACCTCATCGAAGAACTCATTGGCGAAATCGTCGATGAATTTGATCATGAAGAAGCAATGGTTGAACGACTTCCTGGTGGCGATTTACGCGTTCAAGCGCGAATGTCGATGGATGAAGTCAGCGAGTTAGTTGGTGTCGATTTGCCCGAGGGCGATTGGGACACAATCGGCGGTTTGATGTTTCACCTGCTCGGTCACGTACCGTTCGAGGGTGAGAGCACTACACAAGGCGAGTTTCGTCTTCGTGCAGAACAGGTGAAGGGACGTCGAATCGGCATGGTGAGGATCGAGAAGTTGACTCAGTGAAATCTGGTTTCGTGTCCATCGTTGGCCGTCCCAATGTGGGCAAGTCGACTCTTCTCAATGCAATTCTCGGGCAGAAGGTGGCCATTACCTCCGATAAGCCGCAGACCACCCGTTCTCAAATTCGTGGCGTGTTGAATCGTCCAGACACTCAGATCGTGTTCGTCGATACGCCCGGTATTCATCGTCCGCGCACCCTGTTGGGCGAACGGTTGAACAAGACCGCCTCAGAAATGACCAGCGGTGTCGATGTTGTCTGCCTCGTTGTCGACGCGACCGCGCCGATCGGGCCTGGCGATCGCTTCGTTGCCGAGAAAGTTCCCGCCAACGCAATCGTTGTTGTGAACAAGACCGACATCGCTTCCCCCGACGACGTCATTGCGCAGTTAGCCCGCGCCGCCGAACAGATCGACGTCTCGGCCTACTTCCCGGTTTCCGCTGTTACAGGGGCAGGCGTCGACAAGTTGGTCGCTGAGATTGTGTCTCGGCTTCCCGAAGGGCCGCTTTGGTATCCCGATGACATGGTCACCGACGTTCCCGAAGCGTTCTGGGTCGCTGAACTTGTACGTGAGCAATTGCTTGCTGTGACCAACGATGAACTCCCGCATTCCATTGCCACACGAGTCGTTGAATGGGAATGGCCACGTATCCGTTGCGAGATTCTCGTTGAACGCGAATCACAAAAGGGAATCGTGATCGGCCACAAGGGCTCGGTGCTCAAACAGGTCGGTATCGCTGTCCGCGAACAGTTGCCTGAAGGCGCATATTTAGAACTGTTTGTGAAGGTCGACAAGGACTGGCAGCGCAAAGCTGGCGCCCTCGATCGTTTGGGGTTCTAAGCGCGAGTTATTCGCGTTCCTTAAGGCTCGCGAGATAGCTCTCGACCTCAGAGCGGTCCTTCGTGCGCTTCATGGGCGGCAGTGAATTCACAAAATCCCACCGGTAATTGGCGCTCGCCATGCGTGGATCGAAGACGGCGACGACGCCTCTATCGCTCGTGCTGCGAATCAATCGACCGGCGCCTTGTGCGAGAAGTGTGGTGGCTCGAGGAATGTCTACGACTT
>JAEMTX010000177.1 GCA_016462055.1 Acidimicrobiia bacterium
TTACTACGCTCGATGGGAAGGTTTGGCAGTTGGAGTCGCAGAAGTACGACAAGACATCTCGGTTCGCACTCAAGCCGGTAACGCGGTTCCCACCTTGCTCAGGTCGCTCACCTCAGCGGTGGTTCTTGGATTCGGAGCGCTGCTGGTAATTGATGGTTCCCTCGAAATCGGATCCCTCGTTGCATTTCAAGTTCTCGTCGCAAGCTTCCAAGGTCCCATTTCAGAACTCGTCGGATTTTCTTGGATGCTGCAATCTATGCAAAATCTCGTTCAACGACTTGATGACGTGCTCGATGAGGAAAGTGACCCGAGTTGTGATCCTCATCGTCAACGTTTCGCTTTGTCCGAAACAGAGCCGTCTCGACTTGATGGTTCGATTTCAATGCGCAACGTTTCGTTCGGTTACAAAACGACGATGCCACCGCTTGTAGAAAACTTCAGCATCGAAGTACCACCCGGCGCTCGTGTCGCTGTTGTCGGGGCCTCGGGAAGTGGAAAGTCGACTCTCGTTCGTCTCCTTGCAGGCCTTCATGAGCCATGGCAGGGCGAAGTGAGATTTGATGGCAATCTCCGTGCCGACATCGCTCGCCCAGTGCTGAGTCAATCCATTGCCATGGTTGATCAGCGCATCGCGCTTTTTAGTGGCACCGTCCGTGAGAATCTGACCCTCTGGGATCCAGATGTTCCAGAGGAAGACATTGTTCGTGCTGCGGTCGACGCGCAAATACACGACGCGATTTCGGCCCGGACTGGGTCGTATCTCGCCCCTGTAGCGAATGGCGGATCGAACTGGTCGGGTGGTCAGAGACAGAGGTTTGAGATCGCTCGTGCTCGTCTTCGTAATCCTTCGATACTGCTTCTCGACGAGGCAACAAGCGCCCTTGATGCCGAGACTGAAGGACTAGTCAATGCAGCGTTGCATCGAAGGGGTTGCACAACGATCATCGTGGCGCATCGGCTCAGCACGGTTCGCGATGCGGATCTGATTCTTGTGATGTCGAACGGAAAAGTCGTTGAAACAGGAACGCACGATCAGTTGCTGGTGCTTGGTGGCGAATATTCGCAGTTGGTCTCTGAATGAGTATCGAAAACAAAGTCATTCCCGTCGAACCAGTTTCCGCATTCGATCCTTCATCGCCAGTGTTCCTGGAGTTCGGACATTCCACGGTTCTGCTCGCGGAGATCAAGAAAGACGGCTCACTTGCTCGCCGAGTTCCTGTAGCTACTTTTGCTGCCCCGGCGGTGATCAACCCGGGCCCTGCTCCATCGGGGTGGGCGTGGCTAGTCGTTCGCGATGCGACGTCTCAGGAGATCCCCCTCTCGGAAGTTTCGGAGGAAAGTATTTCAAACGCGCTTCTCGCGACCTTCTCCGTGCTTGGGGCTGCCGTCACCTCATCAGTGACACTTGCCGATAGCGACCAACTCGACCGGAGGTCGCATCCGGCATTCGCTTCGGGAGTAGGTGCAAATCGAATTGAACATTTTCTGTGGATTCAGCCCGTCGGTTCGACGGCGACTCTTGCCGAAGTCCCAATTCCGGTTTCTGGAATCCCACTCACTTCGCATCTGTTTGTCTTCGCTAGTGATTTAGAGATTCGCTCAGCGCTTCCGTTGGATGAGATTGAGTTAGGAGTTCGCGTTGATTCGGTGCAATGGCTTTTCCATGTCGCCGGATCAGGGGCTCTTGATGCAACGTTGCGGCGGGATCAAGTCGATAGAGAGAGGGTCATCAGCGCTCCAAAAGTTCTCGCGGAAATCGAAGCATCTGCAGTTCGGAAGCTCGTAGGCGATACCACGGCGATAGATCTCGTTAGTGGAATCGGACAGACGCGAGAGCCGTTGGTCGTCGTTGCTTCGGTCGTCGCCGAGCAGATCGGTTGCTCAATACGTCCGCCGAAAGGGGGACTCCGCGGTCGAGAGGGAACCGCAGCGGTTCGCTCTCTTGCAATGACATCCGGACTTTTTGTCCGCTCCGTAATCCTCCCTGAGAAGTGGTGGATCGATACCGTTGAGCCGATGATCGGTTTTGCGGCCGACGGCACCCCATTCGCTCTCATCCTTCGGTCACGCCGCGGCGTCATCATTGACGCGGACGGCAAGGAAGTTGACGCATCATCACCGGAAGCTCCGGCTCTTATCTCTCGCGCGTTTGTCCTTTCAAGGCCCCCAATGGCGGCAGGAATTGGCGTCTGGTCGCTTCTCCGATTCGCTGCTCGTGGTGAAAAGTCACAAGTCGCCCGTGTCGTTCTATGGGCTCTCGTAGTTGCAGCTGTGAGTCTTACGGTTCCGCTGGCATCTGGAGTTGTCTTTGGGGAGATCATCCCCTCCGGCGATCGCACGCGTCTCAAGTGGCTCTTTATTGCTCTAGCGATTGCTGCGGTTGCTGTATTGCCAGTTCAAATTGCGCAGACTGCAGCTTCTGCTCGTTTAGAGGCTGAGTTTTCGTTCAATCTGCAGCGTGGGATTTGGGGACGAGTACTGCGCAGCCCGCTCTCACTGCTCAAGCGTCTTGGTCCGGGCGATCTTGTCATGCGCATCATGGCGCTTGACGTTGCACGAGATCAGTTCGAGCAGTCTGTTATCGGTGCACTGCCAATCATCTTGGCAGCCCTCTTTTCGGTAGTGATCCTGTTCTTGTACATCCCTGCCTTGGCGGTAGTCGCTGTGGTCTGGGGTCTCGTTGTTCTTGTGGTTTCGCTGTTTTTCGCGCTTCGGGTTTCACGGGCGCAGCGCGCCGTTGATGTGGCGAACGGCGAAGTCAACGGGTTCCTTGTGCAGGTCCTTGAGGCAATCCCCAAACTTCATGTTGCTGGTGCTGAACCTCGAGCGTTTGCCGCATGGGCGCAACGTTTCCGAGGTGCAATCGGCCAGGAACTGACGGTTCGTGCTTCGCACCAAATTTTGTTCGGTGCATTGGTGGGCACGTTGTCCACAGCGGTTCTGTTTGCCGGTGTGGTGCTCACAGACTCGGGTAAAGATGTCGGTGCCTTTGTTGCGTTTCAAACGACTTTCAGTCTCTTTATCGCCGGGATCGCGGCACTAGTCACAGGTATAGGCGCCCTGGTTCAACTTCAGCCTTCTATTGAGCGGGCTGCGGAATTGATGTTCGATGAGCCCGAGTCGGGTGGCGGTGGCGGTGACCCAGGCCCGCTCCGAGGCGATATTGATATTGCGAAACTCACGTTCCGTTACCAACCGGATATGCCCGCAGTTCTGAATGAGTTGGATCTCAGCGTGAGATCCGGCGAGATGCTTGCAATCGTGGGCCATTCTGGTTCTGGAAAATCCACTTTGATTCGTCTTCTTCTTGGTTTCGAGGCCGCTGAAACTGGGTCCGTGCTCTTCGACAATCGCGACCTCGCTTCTCTCGATATCGAATCTGTTCGTCGACAGATCGGTGTTGTCCTGCAAGACGGTCATCTCATGCCTGGCACCATTCACCAAAATCTCGCTGGAGCCTCGGTGCTCGCGGCTGAGGATGCGTGGAGATTGGCCGAGTTGGTTTCTCTCGCGGATGACATTCGAGCGATGCCGATGCAACTGGAGACGATGATCTCGTTGACCGGCGGTGCCTTTTCGGGTGGCCAAATTCAGCGCTTGTTGATCGCGCGGGCCTTGGCATCAAGCCCGAGGTTGCTTTTTCTTGACGAGGCAACAAGCGCCTTGGATAACGTTACGCAGCGTGTCGTGACACACAACCTCGCCGAACTGGGAATCACTCGCATAGTGATTGCTCATCGTTTATCGACTGTTGTCAACGCTGATCGCATCGCTGTTTTCGGGGGAGGTCAGGTGGTCGAGATCGGAACCTATGAGGATCTGATGGAGCGCAAGGGAGCGTTCTACGCGCTCGCAACAAGGCAGGTTTTGTAAGATGTCCAATGGAGCCGATGTAGGGAAGACGGATGATCTTCACCCACCGATTCGACTTGCCGGCGAGGAGTTTCGTGCCTCCAAGCAATTTGTCGCTGGTACCCACCGGGCGATGGACCCAGCGAAGACTCTTGAGCGAATTCGTCCGCATTTGTCGAAGGCTGGGGTCACGCGTGTCGCCGACAT
>JAEMTX010000178.1:0-2482 GCA_016462055.1 Acidimicrobiia bacterium
CACGGCGATCTTGGTGCGTGCTCCTGGTTCACGAGCACAAGCTTTGATCTCGACAACACCGTCGGCGATTTCGGGAACTTCGAGTTCGAACAGTCGCTTGATGAGACCAGGATGTGTGCGGCTCGTGACGATCTGCGGACCCTTTGCAGTCTTACGAACTTCGACGATGTAGGCCTTGACTCGCGCACCGGGTTCGGGACGCTCGTAGGGAACCTGTTCGGCCTGCGGCATAAGCGCTTCGACACGTCCGAGATCGAGCAACGTGTAACGCGCATCGGTCTGCTGGATGATGCCGGTGACGATGTCGCCTTCGCGGCCCGCGTATTCCTCGTACTTCATTTCGCGTTCGGCTTCACGAATGCGCTGGTTCATGACCTGCTTCATCGTCTGCGCAGCAACGCGACCCCAGACCTCGGGCGGTGGGGTGACATCAAACTCTTCGCCTTCGGGGATTCCGTCGTCGTCGAGAGCTTGCGCCATCACCCGGACTTCACCGGAATCGGGATCAATGATGACCCACGCATATTCCTGCGAATTCGGGAGCCGTTTATATGCAGATTCGAACGCGTCGGCAAGTGCACCGAACAGCGTGTCGATCGAGATTCCCTTGTCGACGGCAAGTGCCTGCAGTGCCTCGATGAGATCAGGGGAGTTCATCACGACTGGACCTTCTCTTCCTTGTGGGACGCGATTGACGCGTCCTTCCTGTCTTTCTTGTCCTTCTTGGCTTTTATCTCTTTTGTTTTCTTCGCGCCCTTTGTCGATTTCTCGGCTTTCTCGCCGTTCTTCGGACCGCCGGGCTTCGGCGCTGGTCCCCACACAAAGGTGGTGCGCGCCTTTTCGATTTCGCCGAGGTTGAGCGTGAGGCTCTCCCCGATTGGTTCTTCAAGAGCGATGGTGACGGTGGTATCGGTGGAACTGGAAACGGTGCCGGCAAAGCGACGACCGACTGGGTGATTCGGGAATGTCTTGACCGCAACGGTGCGCCCAACCGCCCATGCGTAATGCGCTGGTGTGCGCAGCACACGCTCAAGCCCAGGGCTCGATACCTCAAGCGTGTAACCACTAGAAATCGGATCGTGTTCATCGAATGCTCGAGAAATAGCCCGAGTGGTCTTTGTGATGTCGTCGATACTGACGCCACCTTCACGATCGACCGTGACCCGAAGTACTGGTCCAACCTGTTCGAGATCGAACAATTCGAGACCCTCGGCGGCCACCAATGGTTCGATGAGTGCTCGTACACGTGCGGACACGCTCATTGTTGGCCTCCTCTCAAAGGGTTTCAAAGGTCACTGACTGCAGGGTCATCGCCATAATCCGGCCGAAACAAAAGGCGTGGGCAGAAGCCCACGCCTTCGTCAGTACTGCAGAACGATTGCGATATCGAGAGTGTAGACCCCTCGCCCCCAAAACAACCACCCGAGACCGGGCCTGAGGCCCACCCCCAGACAGTAAAACCCCTGTTCAGACCCCCTTTTGGCCGGGTCGAAAGGGATCGTCAGTACGACCGAGCAACGATGGCGACTGCGTCTTCAGCGCTATCGGAAGCTGGCAGAGAGCCATCAGGCATGACCAAGCAGCGAACCGTGACACTCGATTTGGCGAGTTCGGCCTCGCCGTCGGTGCCCAGGGTGGCCCAGGGAATTCGGGCCCACCCAGTGGCGGCAGCTTCGGCGGCTTCGGCAATCGTTGTGACATCGACCGTATGAGAGTCTCTGCGCTCAGTCGCTTCGGCCAGCAGTTGTGCTTGCGCCGCATCGAGAGCGCCTCGCACCGTGGCGGCGAGTCCGTCGAGGGCCACGGCATCTTTGGATCCGTTCACTCGATTCGCAAGCGTCACAACACCTTCCGCTAAATCGCGCGGGCCAAGTTCAAGACGAACGGGCACGCCCTTCAGTTCCCAATCGGTGGCGCGGCGGCCCATTGACGTTTCGACACGCACATCAAGTTCCACGCGCACTCCGGCTTCGGTGAGTTCAGCAGCAAGCGAATGACAACGCTCGATAACGGCCTCGTCGTCGCGAACCGCGATCACGACAACCTGCACCGGGGCAAGCACTGGGGGAACACGGAGACCATTGTCGTCGCCATGACACATGATGAGTCCGCCCACCATTCGCGTAGAAACACCCCATGACGTTGTCCACGCATGTTGCTGCGTACCTTCGTTATCAAGGAACTGAATATCGAATGCCTTGGAGAAGTTCTGTCCAAGTTCGTGACTCGTGCCCATTTGCAGGGCCTTGCCGTCACCCATCATCGCTTCGCAGGTCATCGTGTTTGTTGCACCGGCAAAACGTTCCTTCACGGTCTTTCGGCCGACAACCACAGGCATGGCCAGAACATCGCGCATAAATGATGCGTATACGTCATAAAGAATGCGCTCGGAATACTGACGACCGTCTTCTTCAGTCACATGAGCAGTGTGTCCTTCTTGCCAAAGGAACTCGCTCGTGCGGAGGAAGATGCGCGGACGCAA
>JAEMTX010000178.1:2582-4055 GCA_016462055.1 Acidimicrobiia bacterium
CCGTTGTCGGCCAGTTCCGCCTTGGCAACAATGTCTTGATACCAGCGCGGGAAATCTTCAGACTGCGGTGTGAGAACAGGGGCCTTTGCCATGGCTCATGATGCTAGGCCACGCCTTCTTAGGCTCCCGTCACAACCATCAAGGTCAGGCGAGTTTACGGATCAGTTCGATGCGCTCTTCAGCGTGATTGGCATCGTCGCCCTTGTCGTCGAGTAGCGCCATGCGATCGGCTTCGGCTTCGGCGGCTGCGCCCTCGTCCTTGCGGCGAAGCGCTTCTTCGACTCCCCCGTCGGCAATGATCTGCGCCCACTCGACGAGGGATTCAACCATCTCGGATTCGGGCACGACCTTGACGACTTCACCCTTGACGAACAAGTGGCCGCGCTTGCGCCCAGCAGCGATTCCGAGGTCGGCTTCGCGAGCCTCGCCTGGTCCGTTCACCACACATCCCATAACGGCAACCTGAATCGGAATGTTCAAGCCCGTGAGCGCTTCTTGCGCTCGGGCCGCAACGTCGATGACGTCAACTTCGGCGCGACCACAAGAAGGACACGCGATGAGATCGAGACCGCGTCGTTCGCGCAGGCCAAGACTTTCAAGCAACCAACGACCAGCGCGTACTTCTTCAACCGGATCAGCGGTGAGCGAGTAACGAATCGTGTCGCCAATACCTTCGGCCAACAACGTGGCCATACCCGCGGTGGCCTTCACGAGCCCCGCAGGAGGCGGACCCGCCTCGGTCACGCCAAGATGCAGCGGATAATCGACCGTGTCGGCGAGCAACCGATAGGCGTCGATCATCAACGCAACGTTCGATGCCTTCACCGAAATCTTTACATCGTCGAAGCCCACCTCTTCGAAATACGCGAGTTCGCGCTTGGCCGATTCGACCATTGCTTCGGCAGTGACTCTGCCGCCGTACTTCTCATACAGCTCGGGATCGAGAGAACCGCCATTGACGCCGATACGAATCGGGATACCGCGATCTTTTGCTTCGAGGGCAACAGCCTTGATGTGCTCGGGCCGACGAATATTGCCGGGGTTCAGCCGTAAACCTTGAACGCCCGCTTCCATGGCTTCAAGCGCGCGCCGATACTGATGATGGATGTCGGCAATGATCGGCAGCGGCGAACGCGGAATGATGTGTGCAAGACCCTCAGCAGATTCTTGTTCATTGCACGTGCAGCGCACGATGTCGCAGCCGGCACCAGCAAGTGCATAGATCTGTTGCAAGGTGCCTTCGACATCGGCCGTCTTGGTGGTCGTCATCGACTGGATCGTGATGGGTGCGCCGCCACCAACGGCAACATTGCCAACGTGCAACTGACGAGTTACGCGTCGCTGGTATTGGGTCTGCGGGAAGAGCTCGCTCACGACGTTGAGGTTAGGGCTACGGCGAGAGTTTCACGGGGTCCACGGCATCGAGATACAGCGTGGACGCGAAGAGCCCAACCATGAGAAGCACCACCACAT
>JAEMTX010000028.1:0-877 GCA_016462055.1 Acidimicrobiia bacterium
GTTCAAAGATGGCCAGGAAGCCGCCCGCATCGTCGGCGCCAAAGGAAAGTCACAGCTCCTCGAGGATTTCAAGCCCTTCTTGTAACTCAGAGCGCTCCTCGACTCTGGTCGAAGAACAACGAAGGCCCCGGTTGCGACCGGGGCCTTTCGCTTTTTGTTGTCACTTATTCGGCACCAGACCCGAATGCCGTGTTTTCGGTTGACCACAGCCTCATCCACAGGCTGTGCAGAACCCTTCACCATAGGTTTGGGTGGAGATTTCTCAGTCCATCGGTTCTTTGCCGTCGACGATTACTCGGTAGACACGCTCGAGATCTTCGAGGGTGGAGAAGTCGATCACAATGCGTCCCTTGCGTTGGCCCATCGAGACCGCAACCCGCGTATCGAGATGCTCGGACAGCATCTCCTCGAGTTCAAGAAGCGGCGCGGCCCGCACCACGGTCGGCGGTTTGGTGCCGCCGTTCGCACCTGTGGTCTCTTCAGGTTCAGGAGTTCCGCCATGTTCGCGAACTCGGTCCTCAACCTCACGCACAGTGAGTTTCTCCGACACGATGGCCTTGGCCAGCTTCTCCTGGAAGGCCCGATCGGGTGTTCCGAGAAGAGCCCGGGCATGGCCAGCCGACAACTGACCCTCACCTAACAGGCGCTGAATGCTGGTTGGAAGCTGAAGAAGCCTCATGGTGTTGGCGATCGAGGAACGGCTCTTGCCTACCCGAGTCGCCACCTGATCTTGGGTGAGTTTGAACTCTTCGACCAGCTGCTGATACGCGGCTGCTTCCTCGAGAGCGCCAAGGTCTTCCCGGTGGAGGTTCTCGACAAGGGCCTGTTCGAGCGACCCCTCATCTTCAGCCGTGCGCACGATGGCCGGAATGGTCTG
>JAEMTX010000028.1:887-15678 GCA_016462055.1 Acidimicrobiia bacterium
CCCACCGCTCGGATCGACGCGGAGAGGCTGACCAGCGCCTCCTCATCAAAATGGCGGCGTGGCTGGTAGGTATTGGCCACGATTTCTGAAATGGGGAGTTCCCGCAGGATCGCGTCGCTATCCTGCAGCCGTTCCGTAGTCGGGATGAGAGATCCCAGACCTTTACCGAGTCCGCTGCGGCGTGCCACCACTGACCTCCTTGGCCAACTTCCGGTAGGCAGTTGCCCCCCGGCTACTTGGATCGAATGTGATGATTGGTTGCCCGAATCCGGGAGCCTCTGAGAGACGCACCGAGCGAGGGACCACTTCCCGGCAGACCTTGTCACCAAAGTGTTCCCGCACGTCAGCAACGACCCCGTCAGACAGGTTGGTGCGGGCATACATGACCAGGACAATGGCGCTGATCTCCAGCGTCGGGTTCAGGCTCTTTTGGATAAGCGCCACATTTTTAGTGAGCTGCGTGAGGCCCTCGAGTGCGAAGTACTCACACTGAATAGGCACGAGCACTTCGGTAGCCGCCGCCATGGCGTTGACCGTCAGCAGACCGAGAGACGGGGGACAGTCGATCAAAACAAAGTCGTAATCCTCCTTCACCGAGTCAATCGCCATCTTCAGGCGCATCTCGCGGCTGAAGGCTGGCACGAGTTCGATCTCCGCACCAGCGAGGTCGAGGCTGGCTGGGGCCACAAAGAGATTGCGGACCACGGTGCCTTCGATGCAATCCTCGAGGGGAACGTCGTGGAGGATCACGTCATACATCGAGGACTCAAGCGAGCGAATGTCGACGCCCAGGCCGGTGGAGGCATTGCCCTGGGGGTCGAGGTCAATGACAAGGGTGCGATACCCCAGTTCTGCCAGACAGGCACTGAGGTTGATCGAGGTGGTGGTCTTTCCCACTCCACCCTTCTGATTCGCCACTGCAATTATTCGAGGGAGTGGTCGTTCGGCGGAGATGGGACGGGCCCCCTCAACCACAGCTTCGGCGGCAGAAAGGTTGTTTGGCATCTTGACGCCACGCTCTCCCCCATCCGCTCCGTTACCAGATTCATCAGATTCCATGGATCTCAACTCGGATTCGGCGGCACACGCCGCAGTCGGGGGCGAAATCGCAGCAAGCGATACGAGGTGGCCATCCTGCCCGTCCCGGGCCCCCGGGTCAAGGATTCAACTCGGCTTCGCGGCACGACCCCACCTACAGCCCATCCTGGCCCTTGCGATCCTTCGTGTTTCACGTGAAACACGGCCATGGCACCCACCCCGCCTCCCTTGACCTGTTTCACGTGAAACATTCCCTCGGGAACGAGTGGCTAGAACAACGGGCGCTTCGCCGGCATGCCCACCCTGCGGGGATAGGTCTCGGAACAGGGCACCGTCTGGCGCAATCGGCGCATGCCCGCCACGGGAGCGCCTTCGTCAGCAAGCCCCAGGAGCGCCACTCCTTCTGCTGGCCACCGGTCGCTGACTTCCGGTGGTTCGCTCACCACCAAAAGTCCATTAACTCGCAGTAAGGGGGCCGCACATTCCGCCACCGTCGCCGGCGGACCAAAAGAGCGGGCAGTCACCGCATCAGCCTGGCCTCGCCACTGCGGGGATCGGCCGGTGTCTTCTGCTCGAGCCAACTCGGCAACGACCCGACCTTCCCAGTTCATCGCAATGACGGCCTCGTCCAAAAGCGCGACCCGGCGCTCAAGCGAATCCAGCAGAAGAACCCGAAGATCGGGTCGGGCCTCGGCAATCACCAACCCAGGGATTCCGGCACCGGATCCGAGATCAACCACCAACGACCCTTCCGGCAGTTCGGCGAGGACATCAACGAAGCCTTGGGCGTGAACGACATGGTCCAGGACCGGCCCGGGACCTAGGACGCCAAGGCGCCGAGCTCGCTCAAGGACCGCCAGCAATGGGGGAGAGGGTTGCACCTGCTCATTGTCGCACCCGCAGACCCGCTCCGGCGACACTTCGGCAACACTCCGGGCCCCACCTCCAAAATCCCAAGGACTCAGAAAACGACAATGGCCCCGCGCCGGGCGGGGCCACCGACTCACACACAACCAGTGATCACTCTGTCGGTCAGGACGGAATGAGCACCACGCGGCGACGCGGTTCGTCGCCCTCAGAAATGGTGGAAACTCCTTCGATCTCGTTCACCGCATCGTGCACAACTTTGCGGTCAGCCGACCCCATCGGCTCGAGAGCTTTTTGAACGCCAGAGGAACGAACCTCTTCCGCTACTTCCCGGGTGAACTGCTCAAGGGCTTCACGGCGGCGCTGGCGATAACCCGCTACGTCGAGGCGGACGCGGCCTGCGGCCGTGCCCGACACCTTGCGATGAATAACCGTCCGGGAGAGTTCCTGGATGGCCGCGAGGGTGTTGCCCTTCGGGCCCACGAGAATCCCGAGGTCACGTCCTTCGACTCGAACCTCGGTGGTTTCCTCATCGATGGACACGGCTTCGACACGACCCTCGAGGTCGAATGAATCGACCAATCCATCGAGGAACTCGGTGACGATGCGGGAGTGTTCCGCCAGATCGACATCAACGGTTTCAGTCACGGTGGTGTTTTCCTTCTCGGTGGGCTCGGCCTTCGGACCGCTGCTGCGGCGGTTGGGGCGCTTGCCGTTGGATGCTGGTGCGGCCGGGGCCGCGTCGGTCGCAGGTTCATCTGGTCGTTGGGCTTTGTTGCGGCTCCCACCAGTTCCACTGCTTTTCTTGCGACGATCTCGCCGCTCGACCTTCGGTCGGGGCTGGGTCGGCGCAATACGGGCCCGGACTCGTGCCTGGCCCTTCGTCTTGCCGAACAGTCCCCGTGAGGGTTCTTCGAGGATTTCAAACTCTGCATCGACAGTATCGACGCCTAATTGATCAAGTGCCGCGTCTTTCGCCTCTTCGACGGTGCGGCCGGTGATTTCCACCCACTCCATGTGGTACTACCTCTTCTTCTTGCGCGCCCGAGGCTGCAACGGCGGCGATGATGTATCGCCGGCGTCGGACGAGGGGGTCGACGGTGTCGACGCTTCGCGATTCTGATCCTTTGGTAAATCGCTGCCCTTGGTGTCTCGGGAACTGGTGGTGGTGCGGCCGGTTGTCCGGCCGCCCTTGGAGGCTCCAGCTTTGGCTGGTGCCTTCGTCGAACCCTTGCCTGCGCCACCCTTGGCCCCTGCGTTCTTGGCGGGGCGAGAGGTTGCGCTGATGGACTTCGACGTGGACTTTTTCGACTTCGGGGCAGCCTTGGGCTGCACACCAAAGCCGAAGAGGTGCTTCCAGGACTTGGTGCCGTCTGGGGCACTAATGCCATAGATGCTCTTCGAAATGAATGCCTGCTGACCGATTCGGTAGAGGTTCGATACGGCAAAGTACAGAACCAAACCGGCAGGAAGCCCAAACGAAATGACCGGCAGGAAGAACGGCATGATCTTCATGATCATCTGCTGCTGGCTATTGGTTTGTGCTCCTGGGTTTCGGCCCTGGATCTGTCGCTGCTGAATGAAACCAGTGATGGCAACAATCACAATTAGAACCAAGAACGGCAGTGCATGTCCGATGCCTTGCTTCATTGCTTGACTCGCGCTCTCTGACAGATCGAGGCCAAACGCTTCCATCTGATAGGAGGTCGAGAGATTTTGGTACATCTTCGTGGAGGGATTGATCCATGCTGGATCGAACACGCGTTCGAATGATGGTGCTTCGCTTGGCGAGTTCCCTAACCCAAACTGACTCGACACCCATCCGACGTCGGCCCCGAGATCGCTCACTCGTCGAGTGAGGCCCCGCAGCACCTGGTAGAGCACAAGGAAGACCGGCATCTGCACCAAAAGGGGCAAGCAGCCGCCGAGCGGGTTGATGCTGTTTTCCTTATAGAACTTTAGAAGTTCTTCGTTGAGCTTCTGTCGATCGTCTTTGTACCGGGTCTGAATCTTCTTCATCTCCGGCTGGAGTTGCTGCATCACCATCATCGACCGCGTGCCCTTGAGGGTCAGCGGCGTGACGATGATCATCACCACCAATGTCAGGAGGATGATGGCAACGGCATAGTTCCCGGTGATGTCGTAGAAGAACGCCAACACTGACGCGAAGGCTTTCAAAAACGGTTCAAACGCTTCCATTGCCTAGGCGGCCTTCCTGTCGGGAACGGGATCCCATCCAGAACCACCCCAAGGATGGCACCGGCCCAATCGTCGAATCGACAACCAGGAACCCTGCACGAACCCGTGCACCTCGAGTGCTTCGAGGGCGTAGGACGAACAGGTCGGGACATAACGGCAGGGCGAAACCCGGCCGGCAAACAACCATTGATAGCCGCGCACACCCCGTGCCGTCAGACGCGCAGGAAACGACGGGCGATCCTCGGGGTCAGTTGCGCGCGCCAATTCGTGGTTGTGCCCGCAGACCGCGCTCATTGGGAACTCCCAACTAAGCGATCGAGGCAGCTTTCGACGTCGGCCAGAAGGACCGAACGATCAACCTCTGCCGCTCCCGTCTGCAGAGCAAAAAGCCAACTGCCTGCAGGAAAAAGCGGGCTTTTTGCGGCCCGCAACTCGCCGAGATGGGCTCGTACCTGCCTGCGCAGACGATTCCGCACAACGGCGGTTCCGACCTTGCGGGACACGGCGAACGCGACTCTTGGCGGCTCGTCAACCGACACCGACGACGCCAACATGGTTACCGCCACCGTGCCACTACGAACCCGACGGCCGCGCCGTCGCAGTTCTTCGAACGTGCGGCGGTCACGAATTCGCCAGATCAGGCCGACAGCCGTTTGCGGCCCTTGAGGCGACGCGATCGCAGAACGTTGCGACCGGCACGGGTGGCCATGCGGGAACGGAAGCCATGCTTCTTCGCCCGGCGGCGGTTATTGGGCTGGAACGTACGCTTCACGAGGGGCCTCCGCGACCTGGAGATCCAAAAGGGATCCGGCAGATCGTTGATTCTTAGACAAGGGTTGTGGTGTGGAAACGGGCCCGGCCTGACGCGTGCGCAAGGAGCCCGACACCTGTTCGGAGGACAACGCTAGAGGGTGGAGCCCCGGTGCAGCAACACCGGGGTCGTGCTACGGTCCCGCACCCATCCACAGAGCCTCGATGACGGCGCTCCGAAGGTGGGGTACACGTGTGTTGAAGGGCGGCAAACCACTCCGTGTGGACAGCGGTCGACTTTTTCCACAAGTGTGCACGTTGTTATGGAACCAAACTCCTTGTCAGGGGCCGTCGTGCAGGTGGACCAAGCCGAACAGTTGTGGACGAAGTGCACGGTCGCTTTGCGCGAGCAGGTCTCCGAGGCCGTGTGGATGACTACGTTCTCGATGGTTACGCCCCTCGACCTCGACGGAACAGTGCTTTCGGTCGCCGTGCCCAGTTCTGTCGTGAAAGAACGGCTCGAGACGCGCTATCTCACCCTGGTATCCGGGGCGCTGGCCGACATTGGGCAAAGCGATGTCTCGCTTTTCATTCAGGTCCACACCGACGTCGCCCCCCCGACTGCAAACTTCTCCCCAGCACAATCCACAGGTGAAGCCACAGATACCTCCAACAATGGGCACGGGCTGTTGACAACTCCTGCCAGTCTGGGGACAACAGCGCCCCAGTCGACGGAGCTTGGGCTTCCCGTGAACCCTCGCTACACCTTCGATGCCTTCGTCACCGGCACATCAAACCGGTTTGCTCACGCTGCCGCCCTCAGTGTCGCCGAGACGCCAGCAAAGTCGTACAACCCACTCTTTATTTATGGCGTCGCCGGCCTTGGCAAGACCCACCTTCTTCAAGCCATTGCCAACTATGTGCGAGAGATCTACCCCGGCCACCAGGTTCGCTACGTCTCAACCGAACAATTTCTCAATCAGTACGTCGACGCCATCCGTCAAAACACCATGCCGGAGTTCAAGAAGCGGTACCGCGAAATTGACGTGCTTCTCCTTGATGACATTCAGATCATCGAAGGAAAGGAAGGCCTCCAAGAAGAGCTCTTCCATACGTTCGAGTCGCTCTATCAAGCCAACGCCCAGATCGTGCTTTCCTCGGATCGGCCCCCCGATTCCATTTCCACCCTCGAAGACCGGCTTCGCAGCCGCTTCAAGATGGGGCTCATCACTGAGATCAACCCCCCCGAACTGGAAACCCGCCTGGCCATCCTCCGCAAGAAAGCCGAGCGAGAGCCCATCGCTCCGCCCCCCGATGTCCTTGAATTCATTGCCTCAAACATCACCAACAATATTCGTGAGCTCGAGGGCGCGCTTATCCGAGTCTGCGCATTCGCCAGCCTCACCGGCAACCCCCTCACGGTTGAATTGGCCGAAGGGGTACTCAGTGACATCCTCACCCACACCCAACCCCGGCCCATCACACCGGCGTTGATTCTCGAGAAGACCTCGGAAATGTTCGATTTCACTATCGAGGAGATCAAAGGGCAAAGCCGCCGCCGGCCTCTAGTAACCGCTCGCCAAATCGGTATGTACGTGATGCGGGAAATGACCGACCTCAGTTACCCGGCCATTGCTCGCGATTTCGGCGGACGAGATCACACCACCGTTATCCACGCTGTCGAGAAAATCAGTGGCCTCATGAAAGAGCGCCGACAGATTTACGACCAAGTCACCGAACTCACCCAACGGATCAGGAACAGTTGATCATCATGTTCGCCGCGAATACTTTTTCCCGAACACCCGCGCGTGATTCCGAACACTCGCGCGGTGGACAACCCGGTGGACCAAGGCGCGCGCGCTACTGCATGAACGGGGGACGACCAGCCAGTCATCCCCCGCGCTGTCACTCACGCAGTTCAGACTGTGGACCGCTGTGGATGAGGGTCGGACAACAAAACCATTCGCACGCTGGGAAAACACTGGTTTGTCCACAATCCACAGCCCTTATTACTACCACTACCTATTTCTCCTTCTTTTTTAAAACAACATCAAGTACCACCGTCTGTCAGGAAAGTGAGCCGACGTGAAGTTCCGTTGTGAGCGAGATCCCCTCGTCGAAGCCATCTCCGTAGCCTCTCGTGGCGTTACTCCGCGCAGCTCCGGACGCCAAGCGTTAACCGGTCTCAACCTCGTGTTGGTTGGCAACGATCTTCAAGTAACCGGTAGCGACCTCGACCTCACCATCATCGCGACCGCGTCGGTTTCTGGGTCTCGAGACGGCACCGTGCTCGTGCCCGCGAAACTCCTCACCGAGATTGTTCGCAATCTTCCTGAAGGTGCGGTCACTTTTGAAGCCGACGACAACGAGGTGCGCATTGGGTCAGGGCGATCTCAGTTCGCGGTCAAAACCATCGCTATTGATTATCCGCCGATGCCTGAAGCGACCGACTCTGCGGTCGCGATCGACGCAGCACTTTTGCGCGACGCAATTTCTCAGGTTGTTTCGGCTGCGAGCACCGACGAATCAAGAAAATTTGAACTCACCGGCGTCTCGATTTCGGCTCACGGAACCGGAATCCGCCTTGTCGCCACCGACACGTACCGACTCGCCATTCGTGATCTTCCTGGAACCTCAATCCTCACCGAGGGCCAAAAAGTTCTTGTCCCCTCCTCGGCACTTAAAGAACTCAACCGGTTACTTTCCACCGCAGAAACTGTCACTATTCGCCTTGCTGAGCGGTACGTCTCCTTTGAAGTCGGCGGGGTTCGCCTTGTGAGCCAACTTCTCGACGGAAGCTTCCCCGATTACGAGAATCTTCTTCCCAAGACCGCGGACTCTCACCCGAACCGCCTGACTATCGAGCGCGAGATTTTCCTCGACGCGTTGAAACGCGTCGGTCTTCTTTCGAAAGAAACAACCAAGATTCGTCTCGTCATCAAAAATGATTCAGTCGAGTTGATTGCGGAAACGTTCGATGTTGGTAAGGCTGACGAAGTGATCGACGCGCGACACGTAGGCGAAGAACTCGAGATTTCGTTCAACCCGGAATATTTACGGGCAGGAATCGAAGCTGCACCTTCTGACGAAATCACGATCGAAATTGCCAGGCCGACAAGCCCGGTTCTTATTCGAGGCAACGAGACCGAGGATTTCTTGTACTTGTTGATGCCGATCCGCAACTGACGTGCGGCTCGCTCGTCTCTGGCTCACCGATTTTCGGTCCTACGCCAGCGCAGATATTTCGTTTGCACCGGGACTTACAGCACTTCTTGGCGCGAACGGTGAAGGCAAGACCAACGTGATGGAAGCGATTGGCTACCTCGCCACGCTTTCTTCGTTTCGCGGAGCACCAAACGATGCGTTGGTTCGCTCCGGCGCTTCCTCGGCGGTCATCCGCGCCGAAGGCGAACGCGAAGGCCGACAACTCTTAATTGAAGCGGAGCTCGCGTCAACGGGCCGCGGTCGAGTACAAGTCAACAAGCAGAAGCTGGCGCGAACTCGCGACCTGCTGGGTGCGTTGCGTGTCTCGGTCTTTTCGCCCGACGACCTTGAGTTGGTAAAGGGAGGCCCAGCCGAACGACGCCATTACCTCGATGACGCTCTGGTGGCTCGCCGCCCAGCGTTTGATTCGCTGAGGTCCGACCTCGAAAAAATTCTAAAACAGCGAAATGCGCTGTTGAAACAAGCCGGTGGCCGGCTTACTCCCGATATTGAGTCGACCCTCAGCGTTTGGGACGCAAAGTTGATTGAATCCGGAGAAGCTCTCGCGCAAGCGCGAGACGACCTAGTGACCGAACTCGCTCCCGCCCTGAACCTTGCCTACGAACAAGTCGCCGGTCGCTCGGTGCCCGTGACAACGGCCTATGACGCGCCATGGCGAGAGCAGGGACTTGCCGCAGCGCTCGAGGCGGCGCGTCGCGACGAGTTGCGCCGGGGCGTTTCACTCGTTGGGCCACATCGCGACGATCTCGTTCTTCATCTCGACGGGTTGCCGTCGCGAACACACGCCTCGCAAGGCGAGCAACGATCATTGGCTCTGGCGTTGCGGTTGGCGGCTCACCGAGTTGTTGCCGATGCAACCGGGTCGTCCCCGATCCTTTTGCTCGACGATGTGTTTTCTGAACTCGATCCCGACCGTAGCGCGGCGCTTTTGGCCCATCTGCCGCCGGGCCAAACGGTGTTATCGAGTGCATCTGGACTGCCACCAGGAGCGAGGCCCGAACTGGTGTTACGAGTGTCGGGTGCGTCGGTTCGCCCCGAGTAACACGAACGATCGCCCCGTTGTCGGAAGCGATCTCTACACTGCGCTTATGCCATGGGAACCACTGCCTGACGCCGCGCCGAGCGATCCTGTGTCAATGAACGCCAGCCTCGATCGCATCGTTCGGCACCTGGGTGGACCTTCTGCCGACGTCACTACACGAGTGTTTGGGCGCTGGTCCGATCTCGTTGGCGAGGCCATCGCTGCACAGAGCCGGCCAGTTTCAATGCGTGGAACCACACTTGTTGTGGCTGTTTCTGATCCGGCGTGGGCAACACAACTGCGCTTCCTTGAACACGATCTTGTCGAGCGATTGCGAACCGAACTCGGACCGAATGCAATCGACGCCATCGAGGTTCGCGTGCGACCAGAACAGGCCAGCTGACCCTGTTGCCTGTTGTTCTGCGCGCGCCATGATTTGCAGCTGGTAATACCCGGAAAACACGCGTTGCACTGGTAGTATCGCAGGGCTGTGAAACGCGCAGTTCTCGCAGTTCACGCAGTACCGAAACCCTGTTTCATGTGCCGTGTGACGCTGTCGTTCACCGTGAACATTTCCAACAAAAACCCACCGCAAAAGTTGCACGTGTAGGTAACGCAAACAATCCACCGGCGAAGTCCCGGTAAGGGGAAGCCCAGAGCGTGGCGAAAACCACCGAAGAGTACGGCGCAAAAGACATCACGATCCTCGAGGGTCTCGAGGCGGTGCGCAAACGACCCGGCATGTATATCGGTTCGACCGGTCCAGCGGGCCTGCATCATTTGGTCTACGAGGTCGTCGATAACTCCGTCGATGAAGCGATGGCGGGCCACGCCTCCCGTATCGAAGTCACGTTGATGCCCGACGGCGGATGCGAGGTCGTCGATGACGGTCGAGGCATTCCGGTCGACAAACACCCCGATCCGAAGATGAAGGGCATGAGCGCGGCCGAGGTCGTTCTCACTGTGCTCCACGCGGGCGGCAAATTCGGCGGCGCCGGCTACAAAGTTTCCGGCGGTCTGCATGGCGTGGGTATTTCCGTCGTGAATGCACTGTCGGAACGCGTAGAGGTCGAGATCGACCACTCGGACAACCGCCACTACATGGACTTCACCAACGGCGGGAAACTCACCACGAAACTTGAGGTACGCGGCAAGGCCCCGAAGGGTCGAACCGGCACCACGGTTCGTTTCTGGCCCGATCCCACCATTTTCGACGAAACGGTCTTCCGAGCGCAGACCTTGCTCGAGCGCTTTCAGATGATGGCCTTTCTTAATAAGGGCCTTGAGATTCGATTCCAGGACAAACGTCCCGAAAGCACCCATACCGAGCCAGTCGTCTTCAAATACGAGGGCGGCATCATCGACTTCGTTCGCCACCTGAACTCTTCGAAAGAAGCGTTGTACAAGAAGGTCGGCTACTACGAACAGGCCGAAGAAGACCAAGAAGTCGAAATCGCCTTCCAGTGGAACACCGGCTTCAACGCCGACGGGATGCACTCCTTCGCAAACGGCATTGCCACGATCGAAGGCGGCATGCACGAAGAAGGCTTCAAAAAGTCCATCACGAATGTGGTGAACAAGTACGCCAGGGCAAAGTCGCTTCTTAAAGAGAAGGAAGAAAACCTCACCGGCGACGACATCCGTGAGGGTCTGACCGCAATCATTTCGGTGAAACTGCGCGATCCACAGTTCGAAGGGCAGACCAAAGGCAAGTTGGGCAATGTGTCCATGCGTTCGTTGGTCGAAAAAGCCACGAACGAACTCCTCGGCGACTGGTTTGAAGAAAATCCCACCGAGGCTCGCAAAATTGTTGGGAAAGCAACCCTTGCTGCACGGGCTCGACTCGCCGCACGCAACGCTCGCGACGCGACACGACGCAAGTCCGCGCTCGAGGGCGCGGGCATGCCCGACAAACTCAAAGATTGCGCCAGTCGTAATCCCGAGGAATGCGAACTGTTCATCGTTGAAGGCGACTCCGCTGGTGGTTCTGCTGTCGCCGCCCGCGATCCGCGCACCCAGGCAATTCTCCCAATTCGCGGCAAGATCCTCAACGTCGAGCGCGCTCGCCTCGACAAGATGTTGAAGAACACCGAAGTCCAAACGCTCATCACCGCAATCGGAGCGGGTGTAAGTGCGGAATTCGATGTAGAAAAGATCCGTTACGACAAAGTCGTCATTATGTGCGACGCCGATGTCGATGGTTCTCACATCCGCACACTCCTGCTTACGTTCTTCTTTCGTCATATGAAAGAACTTGTCGAACAGCAGCACGTGTACATCGCACAGCCGCCGTTGTTTTCAACAGTTGTCGGCAAAGAAAAGATCTACCTCAAAGACGATGCTGCAAAGACCGTGTTCTTGAACGAGAAGCCGGAACACAAGAAAGAGTTCCAGCGCCTCAAGGGTCTCGGCGAAATGGATTTCGACGAACTCGGCGACACCACGATGGACGCCACGAAGCGCACATTGCTTCGCGTCACAGTGGAACAAGCGGCAATTGCCGACGAGGTCTTCTCGGTGCTCATGGGTGACGACGTTGAATCCCGTAAGCACTTCATTCAGACAAACGCGAAGGATGTGCGGTTCCTCGATATCTGAGGAAGCCGCCCGACGACAGGAACCACAGGCAACAGATGGCGAAGAAGAAGACATCGGATGATGGCGAGAACTCCGGAGACGACACCGGCACAGGCGACGCGCCCCCGGTGACATTCGGGACCATCGAGCCAATTGAGATCCAGGAGGAGATGGAACGGTCCTTTCTTGATTACGCGATGTCGGTCATCGTGTCGCGTGCCCTTCCCGACGCCCGCGACGGCCTGAAGCCGGTTCACCGCCGCATCCTGTGGGGCATGTACGACCTTCGTGCGCTTCCCGATCGACCCACCATGAAGTGCGCCCGCGTTACCGGCGAAGTCATGGGCAAATATCACCCCCACGGCGACTCTGCGATTTACGACGCACTTGTTCGAATGGGCCAATCGTTTTCATTGCGTCATCCGCTCGTGCATCCGAAGGGCAACTTCGGTTCGCTCGACGAACCACCGGCAGCGGCGCGTTATACCGAATGTCGACTTGCCGCGATGGCGCTCGACATGCTCGCGGACATCGATGAAAACACCGTCGACTTTGTCGACAACTATTCGGGTGAGTTTCAGGAACCAGTAGTTCTCCCCAGCCGTTTCCCCAACCTGTTGGTAAATGGGTCGCAGGGAATCGCAGTTGGCATGGCGACCAACATTCCGCCGCACAACCTCGCTGAAGTTATCGACGCGGTGAATCACCTCCTCGGACACCCCGAAGCAACTCCTGATGACCTCATGGAATTCGTGAAGGGCCCCGATTTCCCGACGGGCGCGCTCATCATGGGCCGTCAAGGAATTATCGACGCGTACCGAACTGGTCGCGGGTCAATCAAGCTTCGTGGCAAAGCAGAAATCGAAGAGGGCGCGCGCGCCGATCACATCATCATCACGGAACTTCCGTACCAGGTGAGCCCCAATCAGTTCATCGTGAAGGTCAAAGAACTGGTCGATAATCGCGAACTCGAGGGCATCGCCGAACTCAACGATGAATCGGCCAAGGGCAAAATGCGTCTGGTCTTGCGCCTCAAGCGCGACGCGCCGGCCCTAGTCATTCTCAACAACCTCTACAAGCGCACGCCGCTACAGACGAATTTCTCGGTCAATACCGTGGCGCTTGTCGACGGCATTCCTCGCACGCTGAACCTTCGTGACGCGCTCGTCGCGTATGTCGACCATCAGCTCGAAGTCATTACTCGTCGTTCGCAATATCGCCTCGACGAAGCGCAACGCCGAGCGCACATTGTCGAGGGCTTGCTGAAAGCTCTCGACCTGATCGATGAAATCATCGCTGCTATCCGCGCATCGGCCGACAAGCAGGCCGCTCGTGAAGCGCTCATGGCCGCGCCATTCGAGTTCTCCACCGAACAGGCCGAGCACATCCTCGATATGCAGTTGTCACGCCTCACTCGTTTGGGTCGCTCGCAACTCGAAGAGGAAATGGCCAAACTGCGCGAAACCATCGAAGGGCTCGAAGCCATTCTTGGTGACGAAGCAAAGAAGCGGTCGGTCATCAGCGAAGAACTTGGCGCCGTGCGCGAGGCCTACGCGCAGCCTCGCCGCAGCCAAATCACATTCGATGTCGGCGACCTCGATATCGAGGACCTCATCGACGATGAAGAGCTCGTGGTCACGATGTCGGCCAAGGGCTACATCAAGACCGTGTCTTCCGATTCATTCAAGCTGCAGGGCCGCGGCGGCCGTGGTGTTGCCGGAACCAAACTCAAGGATGAGGACTACGTCCAGCACATCATCCATACGACAGCGCACGCGTATCTGCTGTTCTTCTCAACTCGCGGTCGGGTGTACCGACTCAAGGCGCACGAAATTCCGATGAAGGAACGCACTGCTCGCGGCACAGCCGTGGTCAACCTGCTTCCGTTGCAGCCCGATGAAAAGATCCAGGCGATCATCGATACTCGTGATTACGAGACAAACAAGTTCTTGTTCTTCTGCACCAAGAACGGTCAGGTCAAGAAGACCAAGTTCACCGAATATGACTCCTCGCTTCGCGCTGGGCTTATCGCCATCAATTTGAAAGACACCGACGAACTCGTTCGTGTCATTCCCACCAACGGTGGCGATGACATCCTCATGGTGTCAAAGGCCGGTCAAGCCATTCGATTCGCCGAAGACGAAGTTCGGGCCATGGGTCGCGCGGCGGCAGGTGTTCGCGGCATGAAGATGCGTGTTGGCGACGAAGTTGTCTCCTGCGATGTCACTCGCGAGGACGCAGCCATACTCATCGTTACCGATGGTGGCTACGGAAAGCGCACGCAACTCGACAAGTTCAATCGTCAGGGTCGCGGCGGTCAGGGTGTTCGTGGCATCAAGATCAACGAGAAGAAGGGCTCGGTCGTTGCTGCATTCATGGTTGGCATCGACGACGAGATCTTCGTGATCAATAGCATTGGCACGGTCATCCGCATGGAGGTTCGCGAAATCTCTTCCCAAGGCCGCGATGCAACCGGCGTCAAAGTTATGAACGTCACGAGCGGGCAGACAGTCGCCTCAGTTGCTCCGGTGCTTGGCACCGAAGAAGACGACGCGTAATTCTTTTCCACCCACGAGCATTTTTGCCCGTGGCCATTCCCCAGCGTTCATCACGGATCTCATCCGTCGTTGCGTTCAAAAGTGCGGATCAATTATCCGTTAACGGGGGAGTGCTCTATGGAGCCTCGAGATCAAGCCAACCGCCGCAAGGCCAATGGTCGCGACGCGGGACAAATCCTTCCATTGGTGGCGGTCGCCCTCCTCGTGGTTGCGCTCATGGGTCTGCTCGTTGTTCGACTTGGGATGCAGGTTGATCGGCGAGCTCAGGCGCAGTCCGCGGCCGATGCGGTCGCCCTTGCGGGGGCGGTCGAAGGGGAGGACCGTGCCGGGTCGGTGGCCGAGGCCAATGGAGTGGTGCTTGAATCCTTTGAGGCTCGCGGTTACGAGGTCGAAGTTGTCGTGCGGCTCGGGGACGAACGGGCCACTGCTCGTGCCCGGCGCCAGTGGTGACCCTGTCGTACGGCGAGCCGGTTGGTGCGTACACTTCGCCCATGACCGTCGACCAGACGCCCGGAGTCACCTTCTCGGCGTCGCCGACCCCCGGAGCCCCGCCTCC
>JAEMTX010000179.1 GCA_016462055.1 Acidimicrobiia bacterium
CATACAGGCGGAAATTACGGTGGCGAAGCGCGGAGAACCCGCTGCCTTTATTTTTCACTAGTGGTCCGCTTGTTGCTTCCAGCCGTGCGAATCCGAGAAACCACTACTGGAGCCTGCGCCACGATCAGAGCAATCGCGGTCGTATACGCAAGGTTTGAGGTCCAAATGCCGACAGCTGCAGCTGCTACTGCAATTGCAATCTGCAGCGGCGCAAGGTCAAGGACCAGCAAGGCGTGACGAATTCCGGCATAGGCGAGAAAGCCTCCCAGGATCCACACCGGTAAGAGCCCAAACATTTCTAAAACTTGATCTGAGAAAAAAACGCCAAGCGTGACGAGTACCCCGCCCAACATTGCGTTCATTTTCCACGTCTGTGCCCCCATCCGGACATGAGCGGAAAGCCCGCTTGATCCGTGACACATCGGCATTCCCCCAAATGTTGCCGACACCACATTTCCCAATCCACAAACCAACGCGACTCTCGACGGCGAAACACGATCGGCACGTTCCCCAAACTGCTGATGAGCCAAGTCACTGACACCGACAACTGCGTTGCCATAAGTCAACGGGATCTGTGGAATCACCAGCAACACAAATGCAGTGCCAAAAACCGACCAAGGAGGAATCGAAAACGTGGGGAGATCGATTGACGGCCCACCAAAAGATGGTTGCTCAACCAGTAATGTCACGATCACGCCGACGACGACGAGCACAATGCTCAAGACATACCAACGTCGCCACGCGGCAATCATCACTACGCCAACAGTGAGCGCTGCAAGAAGCAGACCCGTTCTTGATGACGGTGAATGCACGAAAACCGCTGGCGGCTTGAGCACCAACTTCACCGCAGTCACCACCAATAACCACCCCACACCAAACTGCAATGCCCGAATTACGGGTTTCGTGAACAACTTGGAAAGCCATGTGGCGAGTCCCGTCAAGGACATGAAGAGCAGGACTACGCCGATCTCGAGACCTGCGGCATGAATCACATCCGGAGCAAGTTGCTGAGCTACCGCGAGAGCAGTTAGGGCCTTGAGTGGCTGCACAGGAAAGGGGATCCGAAACACCAATCCCGCGGTCACAACGAGGAGGCCGGCAATGAGAAGCACCGAACCGACATCGAGGCCGTTGACCACGACAAGGGCAGCGGTCAGCGGAACCAAAATTCCAAGATCGGCCAGCGCTCCCGAAACGTCTCCGGTGATGGTGCGAGTCACGGGTCGAAACTAGACGAGGCTCCAGTTCCGGACCGCTACCTGGCCCAGCACAGCCCAGTAGAAGGGGGATTTGTCCACATGGGGCAGCGGCCCGATAGAGTAGGAATACCGATCGAGGCCGCGAAGAAATGTTCGCAGCCCGGTTGGGCGGATGAAGTCGACAATGGTTGAAGCAGGCCAACGGAATTCTTCATCGCTCTGGGCCTCCCCGTGCCGCCTAGGGCAGCAGGACACGTAGCAGCCGGTTTCCTCCTGGGTGAGGGGCGGAGTGTTGCGGAGCATGACCGGTGCCGACTGTGGATCAGGCGCCACGAGCGGACGCACAGGTTGCGTTTGCACGAAACCACCAAGGACGTTTGTGCCTCAAGACGACGAGATCGAACAGATCGAAACAACTGAGCCGGCCGCGGCAAGTTCCAGCGTGCCGTCAATCGACGTGCACGGCCCCCGCTTTGAGACGCTCGTTGAATCGGCTGCCTGGGGCGAAGCTTCTGCCGAAGATCTTGCGATTCTCGAGGCCCACAATGCCGCATGGCAACGCGTTCTTGTCGAACGGCTGAATGACACCGACGAAGCACTCGACCGTTTGCGTTTGCGCCGATCACCTGACGATCAGCAAGTCATCGCCGATCTCGAGAACGAACAACGAAAACTCGAACTCGCCCTCGACCGCTTGTTGGGAATCGAACCTGAAGTCGGCGAACTCACTCTTGGCGTTAATGCGTTGCAACTTTCCTGGGTCACCGGCCGCCTCGTGGCATGGCTCGGTGGTCCCGATGCACCGCCAACGACCGTTGAACAACTTCGCACGTTCCTTGCGGCAACCGACGCTCCCGAAATGTGGGGCGGCCGTTCACCCGTCACTCTTCCGAGTGGCGAAAAGACCGTTGCGCTCGAAGCCAATACCAGCGATGTTCTGGGTTGGCTGCTCGCGCTTTCCGCAGACCCACCCGAAGAGGAGATCGGTCCATCCGCTCGATGGATGTCGATCGTCGCTGCATGGGCGGTATCTCTCGCTGCACGGGGCGCAATGATTCCGACGTTGCGACGCTCACGCGCTGGTCGTCGTAACCAAAATCGAAGTGCATTCGGTGTCACATGGCAGCCAGCACTTATCGATTCCGAACGACTTCGTGTCATCGGCGATGCAATGCCCGGAGCAGTCGCTGCACTTTCACCTTCGGTCGACGGGGCCACAATGACTCGCTCTGTCCTCGCGGAAGTTGTGGATGTCATTTGCTTCGACGCAGCCCGCCGCGTCGAAGTTCCGGCTGCTCCCGATGATCCCAAAACAATTGCTGCTGCTGCCGAGTCATTCCTAGCTCGTCTCGACGGAACTGCATTCGAGGTTCCTGCAGGGATTGCCGGAGAACTCACCAACTCGATTGAACGCTGGGCCACTCCGGTTCTCTCGCGCAACTATCGCCCGCTCATCGTGCAGCTCAATCCCCCCGATTCTGGCGACGCATGGCACCTCGCAGTTTTTGCACCCGGCAAGGGCGAACAACTCACTCCCATTGAAGTCGCGCTCGTGAATGCCGGCAATCAACGACGCGAACTCGAAGGAAATCTTGTTCGCCTTGAACGTCTCTATCCGCCGCTTATGCGACCAGGCAGCATGCGGCGCGGCGAAGTCGTGCTCAGCCAAGAAGAAGCATGGGAACTGATGTCCAAGATCGGACTCGTTCTTGCCGATGCCGGTTTCGAAATGCGTGTGCCAGCGCTCTCACGCCGCAAAGCCACTCCATCACTGCGCATCTTCGCTGAATCGAACGGTGAAACCTCGGTCGGTGCTCATCAACTCGCAAACGTCAGTTGGACAGCAGTCTTTGACGATATCGAACTCACCGCAGCCGACATCGCGCGCCTCGCAAAAGAAGCACGCCCGTTAGTTCGCGCCAACGGACGATGGGTTGCACTTGATCACGCCGATCTTGCTGCTGCAGCCGAAGCGTTAGCCGAGCGGGCAAAGAAACCGCAGATGACCGGCGCAGAAATGTTGCGTCAGGCCCTTGGTCTCGACGGTTCACCGTTGGCCGGTGGCGTCTCCATCGATGGTTCAGGTTGGGCCGCCGACCTCATGGCCAAGGCATCAACCGCATCACTTGCCCCGGCGTCGAATCCGGACGGCTTCAAGGGTGAACTTCGTAGCTACCAGGCCGACGCATTGGCATGGTTGAAATTCCTCGACACCACCAGCCTTGGCGGTTGTCTTGCCCTCGACATGGGCCTCGGGAAGACACCAACAATTCTCGCCCATCTCGTCGACAGCATCACCGACGCGCCGTCACTAGTCATCGCGCCCCCTGCCGTTGTCGGCAACTGGGCCGCCGAAGCGCGGCGCTTCACTCCTGAACTTTCGGTAGTCGTACACCACGGTGTCGGTCGTGCCGATCACAAAGAAATCGCTGAAGAAGTTGCTCGGGCCGACGTCATCATCACGACCTACGGAACAGCAGTGCGCGATATCGAGGCACTCGAGAAAATCACATGGGGCCGAATCATCCTTGATGAAGCACAAGCCATCAAGAACCCGGCAAACGAAACTGCTCAGCAACTTCGCCGACTGAATGCCTCATCGCGACTCGCGCTCACCGGTACTCCGATCGAAAACGGATTGGGTGACCTTTGGGCAATTCTCGATTTCACCAATCCCGGCCTCGTCGGACCTCGACCTCAATTCATTGCACAACTTTCCGCTACTGGTGCCACCGGTCGCGATCAAGGCGAACGAGCACTTCGCGCGCTTAACGGCATCCTCGTCTTCCGTCGCACGAAGTCTGAACCGGCGATCGCCGCTGAACTTCCCGACCGTATCGACGAGC
>JAEMTX010000180.1 GCA_016462055.1 Acidimicrobiia bacterium
TGGAGTACGGACCAGTCGAACGAGCGTGAATCTTGTCGTCGACCAAATGCGCAAGTTTGAGAATGTAGACGATGCCGACGGTGATCGGGTTGTCGTACACCTCGCCGGTGCGGCCGTTGAACAGCGTGATTTTGCCGTCGTCCTGCATCATGCGACCGTTATCGCCGTAGCGAGGATCGGTGGCTTCAGGCTCAAGGTTCTGGAAAATCCGCTTGATGGTCGGGTGCTTACCCGCACCTTCGATTTCGTCCCAATGCGCACCGTCGAAGACGGGGGTGGCAATGAGCGTTGCCGGCGGAGTGACCGGACGTGTCTTCTTCTCGGTGCCGCGGATCGGTTCCTGACCAACGGATTCACCGTCGAGGCTCCAGCCATAACGAGCGGCGTAGCCAAGATGCGCTTCGAGTACCTGACCGACATTCATTCGGGAAGGAACACCAAGCGGGTTCAGGATGATGTCGACCGAGGTGCCGTCAGCCATGAAGGGCATGTCTTCGATCGGAAGGATCTTGGAGATAACACCCTTGTTGCCGTGACGACCGGCGAGCTTGTCGCCCACGCTGATCTTGCGCTTCTGTGCGACATAGACGCGCACGAGTTGGTTGACGCCAGGTGGAAGTTCATGACCATCGTCGCGGCTGAACACCTTGACGTCGATGACCTTGCCCTTTTCGCCGTGAGGAACCTTGAGTGAGGTGTCACGAACTTCACGAGCCTTCTCGCCGAAGATTGCACGAAGAAGACGCTCTTCTGGAGTGAGTTCCGTTTCGCCCTTCGGGGTGACCTTGCCCACGAGAACATCGCCGGCAGAAACTTCAGCACCGACACGAATGATTCCACGCTCATCAAGATCAGCGAGGATTTCATCGGAAAGGTTCGGGATATCACGAGTGATTTCTTCCGCACCAAGTTTCGTGTCACGCGCATCGATTTCGTGTTCCTTGATATGGATCGACGTAAGTACGTCGTCCTTTACAAGGCGCTCGGAAAGAATGATCGCGTCTTCGAAGTTGTAGCCCTCCCATGGCATGAAGGCCACGACGAGGTTCTTGCCGAGGGCAAGTTCACCGTTGTCGGTGGAAGGACCGTGAGCGAGAATATCGCCCTTCTTCACTGCCTGACCCTGGGCAACAATCGGCTTCTGATTGATGCAGGTGTCTTGGTTCGAACGTTCGAACTTGAGGAGGCGATAGACCGTGCGTCCCATGTTCTTGTACTGAACGGTGATGGCGTTGCCGTCGACCTCAGTAATCGTTCCGTCCTCTTCCGCCATGATCATGTCGGCAGCATCGCGAGCAGCACGTGCTTCGATGCCGGTACCGATGTACGGAGCTTCTGCACGCAGCAACGGAACAGCCTGACGCTGCATGTTGGCGCCCATGAGCGCGCGGTTTGCATCGTCGTGCTCGAGGAAAGGAATGAGTGCAGTTGCGACCGAAACGATCTGCTTCGGCGAAACGTCCATGAGCTGAACTTCAGCCGGAGCGACGTTGGAGATTTCGGTGGTGGCACCGAAGAAGACGTCGCGTTCGAGCATGAGCTTCAGTTCGCCAAGAGTGGCGGCCTGCGGTGAACGACGCACGAGAACTCGGTCGGCCCTAAATGTGCCATCGGGATTAAGTGGTGCGTTGGCCTGCGCAACGACGTATTCCTCTTCCTCGTCGGCTGCGAGGTAAACGATCTCGTCGGTCACGCGACCATTAATAACCTTGCGGTATGGCGACTCGATGAAACCAAACGCATTGACGCGTGCGTAGGTTGCGAGTGCACCGATAAGACCGATGTTCGGGCCTTCAGGAGTTTCGATCGGACACATGCGGCCGTAATGGCTGAAGTGGACGTCGCGGACTTCGAAGCCAGCGCGCTCACGTGACAGACCACCCGGACCGAGCGCTGAAAGACGGCGACGGTGAGTGAGGCCCGAGAGCGGATTGACCTGATCCATGAACTGCGACAACTGCGAAGTTCCGAAGAACTCCTTGATTGACGCAACGACGGGGCGAATGTTTATAAGAGTCTGCGGCGTGATGGCCTCGACGTCTTGGGTAGTCATGCGCTCACGCACAACACGTTCCATACGTGACAGACCGATACGAACCTGGTTCTGAATGAGTTCACCAACGGAACGAATACGACGATTGGCGAAATGGTCCTGATCGTCGAGTCGGTAACCCGGCTCGGCGTTCACGAGGTTCAGGAGGTAGGTGGTCGCGGCAAGAACTTCTGACGGCGTAAGCACCGACTGATCGAGTTCTGGACGCTCAATCTTGATGTTGAACAGTTTCTCGATCTTGTCCAGTTCTGGTCCGAGCTTGCGGTTGAGCTTGTAACGGCCAACGCGGGAAAGGTCGTAACGACGGTTCTCAAAGAACGCATTCCGGAAGTAGGCCTTTGCCGATTCAACTGACGGCGGTTCGCCCGGACGTGCACGCTTGTAGATCTCGACAAGTGCTTCGTCCTGTGTCGGTGCGAGTTCGCGATCTTTTTCCCACTGACCTTCGAGGAAATCGAAGTGACGCACGAAACGCTCGAGGAAGCCCGGGTAGTTTTCTTCGTCGTAACCAAGTGCACGAAGAAGTACAAAGAGGCTCAGACGACGCTTACGAGCAACACGTGCACCAGCGGTGACGTCCTTGCCCGGCTTTTGTTCAACGTCGAATTCAATCCACTCACCGCGGTATGGATGAATGGTGCCAGTAACAAGCTGATGCTTCTGCAAGTTACGAAGACGGAAACGCTCACCAGGCTGGAAGATGACGCCAGGCGAACGGACGAGCTGCGAAACGACAACGCGCTCTGTGCCATTAATGACGAACGTGCCCTTCTCGGTCATCATCGGGAAGTCGCCCATGAAGACGGTTTGTTCTTTGATTTCGCCCGTTGACGCGTTCATGAAACGCGCACGCACAAAGATCGGCGCGGAGAAGGTCATGTCCTTCTCTTTGCACTCCTCCACCGTGAACTTGGGTGGCGGACGAAGATCTTCATCTTCAGGATCGAATTCGAGTTCGAGCTGAAGAGTTTCGGTGAAGTCCTTAATCGGACTGATGTCGCGGAATGTTTCCGCGAGACCAGTGTGAAGGAACCACTCGAATGATTCGCGTTGAATCGCGATCAAGTCGGGCAGCTCAAGAACTTCGTCGAGATTCGCGAACGAATAACGGTCACGTACGGTCGGACGAGCAGACAAGGAAAGCTCCTCGGTGAAGGAAGGGCGTGACGCACTAACCGAACTGGAACGGACCGAACCGAAACGAACCGGGCCGAAACAGTGACGTCCGAGGCGCGACGCATCGTCAGAGACGAGTTGAAGCGGCCCAAGACGCGGAAGGGCGGACTGAAGATCCTAGGGGCAGGACGCGAGGAAGAGCAACCCTGGAATCCCGGCCAATCGGCGGATTCAGGCGCTCACTCGGGGGATCATCCACTTCTACCCCGTTTGAATTGCGCCGAAACCTAGACCCCCCACCTCTAGCGGTCAAGCATCCTGCGCCCCAAACCCACCGGCGACCTGCCCGAGACCCGAGAAAACGACACTGGCCCGCCCCGAAGGGCGGGCCAGCACACAAGCCAATTGGCGAGTGTTGAACCGAATTACTTCAGTTCTACAGAGGCGCCGGCACCCTCGAGGGCGGCCTTTGCCTTCTCTGCGTCTTCCTTCGAGGCATGCTCGAGGACGGTCTGAGGAGCGCCGTCGACCAGGTCCTTGGCTTCTTTGAGACCAAGGTTGGTAAGGGCACGGACCTCTTTGATGACCTGGATCTTCTTGTCGCCAGCGCCGGTGAGAACGACGTCAAATTCGTCCTTCTCAGCAGCGGCTTCGCCGCCGCCACCTGCAGCCGGAGCTGCAGCAACGGCCACCGGAGCGGCCGCAGAAACGCCGAACTTCTCTTCGAAGTCCTTGAGTAGTTCACTGAGTTCGAGGACCGACATACCGGCGATCGCGTCGAGGATTTCTTCCTTAGTTGCCCTGTTCAGCTCTCCTGAG
>JAEMTX010000181.1 GCA_016462055.1 Acidimicrobiia bacterium
TGTTGATTGGCGTCGCCACCTATCACGGCCTCATGCGTCGACCAACGTTCCGTCGACTTGAGTCAGAACTTTCCTATGACGATTTATTGGTTGCATTGCAGACGCCTGAAGTGAAGGCACAGATTCTTTCTGAAGAGAATCTCCCGGAAGATCCGAACCGTCAGTACGAATCAATCGCCGACAACATGGCGTTTATGTTCGAGCGCCTCTTTGTCCTTGGTGACCCACCTGACTACGAGCCCACTCGCGATCGTTCGATTGCAGGTATGGCCGAGGCTGCCGGTAAAGATCCGTGGGAGGTTCTATACGACGCCATTGCTGGCGGTGCACTTCTTCTTGGTGCCTTCACGAACTACGCCAATACGTCTCAGGACCACCTCGCAGTGATGCTGGAACACCCAGACACCGTCGTTGGTCTCTCCGATGGCGGGGCCCATGTCCGGTTCATTTGTGATGCCTCGATGCCGACCTACCTGCTCACGCACTGGACTCGAGATCGCACTCGTGGTCACCGCATTCCGATTGAAGCAATCGTCCGCAAACAATCTGCGCTCACCGCAGAAGTTGTGGGGCTCAACGATCGAGGCGTCCTGGTTGCGGGTAAGCGGGCCGACATCAATGTGATTGATCTCGAGAAACTCACGTTGCATCCACCGCATCCGTGCGACGATCTTCCCGCTGGCGGACGTCGGATTCTTCAGGAAGCCACCGGATATGTGGCCACCATCGTTAATGGCGTGGTGACTCGTCGTTCCGACGCTGACACCGGAGCGCGACCCGGGCGACTCGTCCGGGCCTCCCACTAGAGCCCGCTTCTCATGGACCTAGGACTACAGGGTCGAATCGCGCTCGTTACGGGTTCGTGGCGCGGCACTGGCGCCGGAATCGCCGCAGTACTGGCGACAGAGGGTGCAACGGTCTTGGTGCACGGCCTTGAAGCGGGTCAATGCGAAGGCACGCTGGGATCGATTCGATCCGCGGGCGGAACCTGTTTCGAAGTAATTGGCGACATTCGAACCGATAACGGTGCGGCGAATCTGCGCGCCGCGGTCGATGGCGTTGTCGATCGCGTCGACATCGTCATCAATAACTACGGAGTGGCCGAAGGTAGCGATTGGTCGAAGAGCGATGCCGAGTCATGGCATTCGAGTTATGACACCAACGTTGTTTCGGGTATCCGTGTAACGAATGAATTCGTGGAGTCGATGCGATCGAATGGCTGGGGGCGCATCGTCTTCGTTTCCACTGTTGGGGCGACACGACCAGGCGATCGGATTCCGGAGTACTACGCAGCGAAAGGGGCTCTTCCATCGGTCACCGTAAGTTTGGCGAAGCATCTTTCTGGAACGGGCATCACGGTGAACTGTGTGAGCCCCGGCCTCATTGCGACGCCCGAAATGGTCGAGCTTTTTACTGAACGAGCGAGACGCAAAGGTCTTGCAACCGACTGGCCGACCGTGGAACAAATGGTTCTCGAGACGGCAATGGCGAACCCTTCGGGGCGGGTTGCAAGTCCAGAGGATGTCGGAAGATTTATTGCTTTCGTTGTGAGCGAATCGGGATGGCATCTCAACGGAGCGCACCTTCGCTTCGACGGTGGAGCAGCCGACGCGGTGACCTGAGCCCGAATTACCGGCTTCGCCGAAGCACTCTCCAAATAGCGAGATAGTGCGACAACATGCCGATAACGACAGCGGCGTGGAAGATCTCGTGGAAGCCGAACTTCTTTGGCCATGGGTTCGGGCGTTGAGCGGCGAAGACTGCGGCGCCACCAAGATACGCAGCACCACCGACGGCCAATGCAGCAAGAGCCGGTTTGCCTCCGACTCGAACCACCGCTGGAGCTAGAGCAACTCCTGAGATGCCGAGGACGGGATAAAACCATGAGCCGGCTCGCTGTTTTCCGTCGAGACGTATGACTTTGGCTCCTGCGGCGAGACCAGCTGCTGACCACACCGCAGCCAGAACCGCTTTGGCCTGTTTCGGAGGGAGTGTCGCGACGGCGATTGGAGTCCATGTGCCCGCGATCATGACGTAGATCATTGAATGGTCGACTCGGCGCAGGATGTTGGCCATCTTCCGGCTCTTCGTGAGCCGGTGATACGCGCCAGAAGCGCCAAACATCGCGCAGATGCCAATTCCGTACACCGACGCTGCGACTCGATTTCGGCCCGGTTTCGCGTTCATGACCATGGCGATTGCTGCCGGAGGGGCGAGAAATGCAGAGACTGCGTGGAGGCGTCCTCGATAAGCGGGGCGTGCATCCCAACTGACTTTCCAAATCAATTCATCGAGAGTGGCAAAGGGGTGCGAGGTGAAATTAAGTGATGCACCTCGCTCGGCCTCCATGTGGCAAGCGTACCTTCGCCACGCGAATTCGGATCGACTCCGGTAGCGTTCGCGCCATGCGAGCTTGGCAGATCACCGGTGTCGGAGCGCCCGTTGATGTGCTGAGCATGGTCAATATTCCCGAGCCCGTTCCTGGGCCGGGCGAAGTGTTGCTGCAGGTGCACGCCGCTGGTATCGGGATGCCCGATGCATTCATGTGTCGTTCGACGTACGCGTTTTCTCCACCGATGCCGTTTGTTCCCGGGCAGGAAATGTGCGGAACTGTTGTGGCTGTCGGCGAGGGTTCTCGAGCGACCATCGGCGATCGGCTCATGGGCGTGACGAACTTTTACGATGGCCGTGGGGGCTTGGCGGACTACACAATTGCGACCGATGCAACCCTGTTCCGAGTGCCCGATGACATGAGTTCTTCCGATGCCGCAATATTCCGCATCGGTTTTTCAACTGCTCTGATTGGTTTGCAGCGCCGGGGCCAGATCCAGTCTGGAGAGACCGTCGTAGTTCTAGGTGCGAGCGGCGGATCTGGCAGCACCGCGGTGCAGATCGCGGCGGCGCTCGGGGCACGAGTTCTTGCAGTGGTCTCAACTCCTGAAAAGGCGGCCCTAAGTTTGGCGCTCGGTGCGAGCGCTGTCATCGATCGAAGTGAAGTCGATGTGGTGGTGGCGGTGAACAAGATGACTGATGGTCGCGGCGCTGACCTTGTCTACGACCCTGTGGGCGGCGATTTAGCGAACGCCTCGCTGAAGTGCCTTGCCCCCGGCGGTCGTCTTCTCGCTGTGGGTTTCGCAAGCGGAGAGTGGGCAAATCCTCCGATTGCCGAATTGGTACGGCGCAATGTTTCGCTCGTAGGCGTGTATGCCGGCGGAATTGGGCGAACCGAGAATGAATCCGATCATGAACTGCTCCTTGCGCTGCACAGCGAAGGAAAACTGCAGTCGTTTGTTCAGGAAGTGTCGTTTGATCATGGTGTCGACGCTGTAGTAGCAGTCGAAGAAGGAACCGTGGTCGGTAAATCTGCTGTCATCGTTTCAAATGAATAAGGGGGACGAGTGGCTCGTCTGGAATCTGAAGTAGCAATCGTCACTGGTGGGGCTCGGGGGCTTGGGCGCGCTATCGCTGAGGCCTACGTCGCTGAAGGAGCACGAGTGTGCATCGCTGATGTACGCATCGAACTGGCGCAACGGGTGGCTGAAGCACTCGGAGACTCTGCGATTGCCCGTGAACTCGATGTGACCGATGAACAGTCGTGGAACCTCGCCATCGGTGCTTGTGAACAGGCGTTTGGTTCGGTGAGCGTTCTCGTGAACAACGCCGGCCTTGCAGAAGGTGCTGCAATCGACGACACAACGCTTGAGAGCTATCGACGCGTCACTGAGGTAAATCAAACTGGAGTTTTTCTCGGAATGAAATCGGTGATCCCGGCGATGAAACGCGTCGGGCACGGTTCGATCATCAACATGTCCTCGATCGATGGTCTGGTGGGTTCTCCGCGCATCATTTCCTATATCGCCAGCAAGTGGGCCGTGCGCGGCCTCACCCACACGGCAGCACTCGAGCTCG
>JAEMTX010000182.1 GCA_016462055.1 Acidimicrobiia bacterium
ATCCTGATGCCGGGGATGTGCGACTCAACGCGTCGGCAGCAAGGATGATGGCGGCGTCGGTGTAGGTGGTGCGTTCATCGGCGGGGAAGTGCACTTCCTCTGGAGAAACGATGCCAGTCCAGTAATGACCGTCATCGCAACGCAGGGCTTGAGCCCACTCGAATAATTTCAGCGCTTGTTCGCGATTGCCAACAGAAAGTTCGGCAATAAGACATTCGCAAGTTTCGGCTGCGGTGACCCATGGTCGGTCACTCACGCATCGAACGCCGCGATTTTCCATGACAAAGGTGTCGCGTCGATCATCGAGGCGTGCACGAGCTTCGGTGCGGGTCAGTACGCCGCTAAGAACGGGGTAGTACCAATCCATGGCCCAGCGAGCTTTTGGAGCAAACGCGTCAGGGGCATTACCCAAACAGTGTTGGCGAATCACATGTGCCAGACGGGCGGCGCTGAGTTCCCAATCGGGACGTTCATGGCCGAGCAACTCGGCAATTGCGATTGCACAACGAAGGCTGTGGCAAATGCTTGAAGAGCCAGTGAGGAGCGCGAAGGACCATGGGGTGCCGTCGGCATGACGCGCCCAAAGGATTTCTCCTCGCGGAGTCTGAAGATCGAGAACGAACTCGACTGCTCGTTCCACGACTGGCCACATGGTTTCAACGAAGCCAGGGTCGCGGGCAACAAGCCAGTGATGCCAAACGCCGGCAGCGATATACGCAATCGTGTTCGCGTCGAGTTTGTCTTGTTCGATTCCATCAGCGAGGTAGTACTGGTGCCAGGAGCCGTCATGGCGTTGGATATCGGCAAGCCACTGGTAGGCGCGTTCTGCTTCCGGGCGCATCCCGGCGAGATCGAGCGCCATTGCTGCTTCGATGTGATTCCAAGGGTCAGCGTGGCCACCTGGATACCAGAGCACCATTCCGTTGGGCTGTTGCCAATCGGCGATCGCCTCTGCGGTCTGAAAAATCTGTTCGCCGGTGATGATGTCATCGACGGATGGAATTTCGATCATTTCGAACCTGCCATTGCGGATTGGTGAATCGGTTTCGTGGCGTAGACCACAAGCGATTTGCCCAAGATCGGGTTGAGGGCTTTTTCGGTGAGGCGGGTGAGCGGCGGGGCCGAGATGATGTCCCATTCGAGGAATTTCGTGTACGCCTTCACCGCCACATTGGTTTCGTTGCGTGGTCCGACTGCGCAACGCAGCCACCAGTACGGAGCATGAAGCGCGTGGGCGCGGTGGGAACTGCCCGGGAGGAGTCCGGCCGCTGTCATTTTCTGTCGAAGTTCGGACTCGGCATAAATGCGTACGTGGCCACCGACTGACTTTGGCGCGTAGTACTCGTCGGAAAGCCGCCAACAGATCTTCTCGGGAAATTCGGCGGGAACGGTGATAGCAATCGTTCCGCCGGGGCGAAGAACACGAATGAATTCCGTCAGCGCTGCAGCATCGTCGGGAACATGTTCCATCACTTCAGAGGCGATGATGCGGTCGAACGATGCGTCGGCAAACGGCAACTTCGTTCCGTCGCCGGCGACTGAGGTACAAGAAAGAGTGGGCGCAATTTCGCCAGCTTCTTTCATGGCAAATGCCGTAGCCGATACCTGTTCCAATTCGGGAACCGCCATATCGCAAGCAACAACACGAGCACCGCGGCGAAGTGCTTCGAACGCGTGGCGACCAAAACCACAGCCCAAGTCAAGCAGTCGGTCTCCGGGCCGTAGACCCAATCGATCGTAATCAGCAGTCAGCATCGGTCAGGCTCCTGGCCGTGTGATGCGTGAACGTTGGAAACGCGGGGCGGCACCAGCTCCGCCGGGACGGCGAGCTTGAATGTGGGCCGTCTCTGCGAGAAGCGCGCGGTAATGCTCAACCGTGCCGGTAGCGGTGTGACGCCAGGTCCACCGATCAATAACGCGTTGACGTCCGGCAGCGCCGATGCGATCGCGAAGTTCTGGATCATCAAGCGCGATGCCCAGCATGGCGGCGAGTGCTTCGCTATCGCCGGGAGGAACAACAAGCGCAGTTTCGTTGTGATTGCCGACAACCTCGGGCAACGCTCCACCACTGGTGGCAACGAGGGGAACGCCGCAGCTCATGGCTTCGATGGCCGGTAACGAGAAGCCTTCATACAGCGAAGGAACAACGGCGACCTGGGCTTCGGAATACAGCTCGATGATGCGTTCTTCGGGGACGCCAGTAATGAACGTGACGGCATCGCGAAGGCCAAGTTCGTCGATGATACGAGCCGATGGGCCGCCTTCTTTCAGGCGACCGATGACAACAAGCTCGATGTGGCGTTCTGTTCTGAGTTTGGCGATGGCCTCAAGGAGATAACGAAGACCCTTCATCGTCACGTCGGCACTGGCGGTGGTGATGAGGCGCCCAGGGATGCGCGTAACGCTGGGAATGGGCTTGAACAGTTCCTGATCGACGCCGACGGGTACGACGTGCAGGCGATCAAGCGGCACTTTTTGGTCGGCATGAATGTCAGCGAGTGAATTTTGCGAAACAGTAATGACGCGAGGCATACGAGACGCAACTCGTGTCTGCATCTTTGTAAAGCCGTACCAGCGACCCTTTGAGAAACGCTTCCACGAAGTTTCGGCGTGTTCCATCTCGAGACGACGATCAACGGTGATCGGATGATGGATAGTGGCGAGCACGGGAAGTCCAGCGCGTTCAATGCCGAGAAGGCCATAGCCAAGGCACTGGTTGTCCTGCACAAGATCGAACTCGTTGACACGAGTGCGCAGGTGCTGCCACGCGCGGTAGCTGAATGCGAGGGGCTCGGGGAACGAACCGGCCATGAAGGTTCCGACCTCGATGGCGTCGCCGAGGGTCTTGATCTCCGATGGGAACGGAAGGCGCATCGGGAAGGCGTCGTTATAGATGTCGAGGCTGGGGAGTTCGACGAGCGGGACGCGGGGATCGAGGATTGGGTAGGGCTGTCCGCCGAGCACCTCGACCTCGTGGCCCATATCGACAAGGGCCTTCGTGAGGTGTCGGGTATAAACGCCCTGACCACCTACATGGGGTTTGCCCCGATAGGTGAGGAAAGCGATGCGCAGGGGGAGCTCGCCGTCAGCGGCGAGATCGGTGCGCCCGGAGGGTTCGGGGCGGGGGGACATGGGTCGTCAAGTTTCGTCGGGAGCGTTGACAAAGGTCAAGACAGGCCCGGATCGTTATCCACAGACCCCATCGGGGCGAGACCAGGCGGGTGAGAATCGCTCTTGCTTGGGTCAGAAGGCGTTCTTCGCTGGGCCTTGGCTCGTCACAACGAGCGCGGAGGCCTCAATTTTGAGCGCAGTGTTGTGAATCGATTGGTGGCGAACCACCAGGCGAGCGTAACGAGGATCACCGAGAGCCAGACGATGGGTAGTGGTCCGATGACTGTGGCAATCGTGTCGCCTGACCGAAGCGCGACATCTTGTTGAAGCACAGCTTGTTCCGAGATTGATGTTCGTTGCACGACGTCGCCTGTTGGCGCCACGATCGCTGACAACCCAGTCGGTGCTGCTTGCAGTACCCACCGACCAGTTTCAATGGCACGTAATTGGCTCGATGCAACTTGTTGCGTTTGTACCTGGGTTAACCAGTAACTCGAACCGTTTGTGGGATTGAGCAGAATCTGGCCACCGCGCAACACGCCATCGCGGGCGCGATTCGTAAAAAAGATTTCCCAAGAGATTGCAACCGCAAGGGTTCCGGCGGGTGTGTGCAGGACTGCGGGTTGTGTTCCCGCAACTGCGTCTCGCGACGAGAGCCCACTATTTGTTCCTGCGATACGTTCCAGGAAGCTTCGCAGTGGAACATATTCGCCGAACGGAACACGATGCACTTTGTCGTAACGCTCACCGGAACTTCCGTCGGG
>JAEMTX010000183.1 GCA_016462055.1 Acidimicrobiia bacterium
GGACCATCCCGCAGCGGCAACAATCGATCAGCGCGCAACAGGAGCTGAGTCGCTCGCCGCCACAGTCGCTCTCTTTGACGATCAACTCGTGTCCACGTCCTGCGATATTGCAATCGAATCGCTCGAAGCGCTTCTTGGTGCGGTGTTGTACGCCGGTCGTGTCAGCGCACTTACCGGCACTGGCGTCTCGATGTCGGCATCCGCAAATGTCACCGAATATCTCTTATGGGCGCTCCACATCGTCACCGACTCTTACGACACCCCCGGCGGAATGTGGTTCAATCCCGGATACCTCCTAAGGCTCGACCAACGAGATCTTCCTGTCTCAGATGGGACTCCCGAGCCTGGTCCCAAGAGCCGCCCACACCTGCCGCGCCGATTTGGCGAATACCCCTGTTCGGCACTTGTGCCTGAAATCGAAGCCGGGAACATCACGACGCTCATCGTCGTTGGGGGAAATCCCGTAACGGCTTTGCCCGATCGAGACAGAACGCTCGCCGCGCTGGCGTCCCTCTCCACTCTCGTGGTCATCGACGTACTTCCCACTGAAACCACTGACCTCGCAACCCACGTTCTCCCCGCTGTGGATCAACTCGAACGCGCCGATCTGACCTGGTTGCTTGATTCGTTCCAACTCGCCGTTGCGGCGCAATTCACCGAGGCAGTAGTTCAGCCGCTCTACGACCGACGTCCTATGTGGTGGATGTTTGCGCAACTGGCAAAAAGGCTTGGACTCGAGTTACTCCCCCGGGACACTGAGCTCAACGATCAAACTGAGAAGCGACTGCTCATGCAGCTCGTCGATCGAAGCGTCGATCCTCAATCACTCATGAGCTCGCCATCACTCACAATTGCTTCAGGTGCCGTTTACGGGTGGGTGACAGCCAATGTATTGCCTTCCGGCAAATGGCGCCTTGAGGCTCTCGCACTTCAAGAGGATGTTGTCGACCGCTTGGAGAACCCACCGCAACGACTCACCTCGGTCCTACTTCCCAGCCGCCGACTCAAACTCATGAACTCGCAGTTTCGCGATATTGCGCCACCGGGTGGAACGCTGGAACAGCCGGCGATCTACGCGTCCCCTTCGGCTATCGCTGCGCTAGGGCACCCGAAACTTGCGACGGTGACCTCTCCGTTCGGCGCAGTTACGGCGAGACTGCTCGCTGATGAAACCTTGCGAGACGATTCTGTGGTTCTGACCCATGGTTGGGGCGACGCAAACGTTTGCGCGTTGACGAGTGCCGCTACCGGCATCGACTCACTTACCGGAATGGTTCTGCAATCCGGCGTCGAAGTCGAACTCCGAGCAGCGGATTGAGAATCAAGCTTTAGCCGGTGCCACACCGCCGCCGCTCAGGATTGCCTTCCACTGAGCGAGATCGCGCTCATCGGCAAGACGTCCCGTTCGGGTAACGACGTCGACATCTGGTGACATCGCACGAAGGGCGCCAGCTGTTGCCTTTTCCTTCGGGATGTACTTGAAAGGATCGAAGTTGTAGTGCTTCATCGCGTTCTCGTGCGAGACCTTGTTGATCGTCGCGTCGTCATAGCCGGCGAGAGTCTTCATGAGTTCTTCTGGCGCATTCGGCCAGGTGCCATCGGAGTGGGGATAATCCGATTCCCAGCAAACGTTGTCGAGATTGAAGTGGTTGAAAAGCTGTGGCCCAACGGTCTCTTTAATAAAGCACACCAAGATGTGATCGTTGAAGATCTGCATCGGTCCACCGGTCTTTGAAAAGTCATGATTGATCCAGCCGCCATGGCGATCGTTGACATGCTCGGCGCGCCAGAGGAAATAGGGGATCCAGCCGATATCGCCCTCGGTCAGCGAGAACTTGAGGGTCGGGAATCGCTCCCAGAATGTCGCCCAGATCAGATCGACAAGGGTGTACACCGTTCCGGCCGAGGACAAGGTCATCGCAACGCCAGCTGGCGCATCCGGTGACGTAGCGACTCCGCGAGATGAGGAACCGAGATGACAACAAATCACCGTCTCAGTCTCCACGCATGCGGCGAAGAGCGAATCCCATGCTCCTGAATGGATCGAAGGCATGTTGAGCGCTGCTGGGTTCTCGGAGAAGGTCACTGCGTGACAGCCCTTTGCCGCGAGACGGCGAACTTCGGCTGCTGCTTCTTCAACGTCCCAAAGAGGGAGCATCCCGCATGGGATGAACCGTCCCGGATACGCACCACACCATTCATCGATGTGCCAGTCGTTGTAGGCCTTGATCATGATCTCGTTGATTGCACGATCGGGGCCCTGGTTGAGCACCTGACCAGAGAAGCCAGTCCAATTAGGGAAATTGAGACCTGCTAGTTGTCCACCGGCATTCATGTCGCGAACTCGTTCGTGAACGTCCCAACAACCTGGTCGCATCTGGTCATAGCGAGAAGCATCGACGTTGAAGTATTCGCGCGGCTTTCCCGCTACCGCGTTCAGGCCAAGGTTGCGGCCTTTGATGTCGCCATACCACCACTGCTCAATGCCGTTTTCATCGGTGACGACTCGCGGTGCGAACTCCTTGTATTTTGCAGGCACATGTGCATCGAACATGTTGGCCGGTTCGGCGATGTGATCATCAACACTGACCAAAATGAGATCGTCGGCATTCATCAGATTCCCCCTCGATGGACCAAGGCTCTCGCCCCAATCCGATCAGCCTAGGCCCCTCGACGTAACGATGAAGGGCCAGAGGTCCCCGTGGGGATCCTCTGACCCTTTCCTCGTACTTGTACCGTACCCAGTGGGAATCAGTGCCCCGGGCGCGGTCCTTCGGATTGGATGATCTCAATGAGATATCCGTCGGGATCGGAAACGAACCCAACGATGACTGGCCAGCGCTCAAGTCTCTCTGGCTTCATATGGGATTCATAGCCAGCGGCGACAGCCTTTTCCCATGTCGCGACCGCGTCATCGACATAGATGTAGACCTTCCAGAGTGCTCGACCGTGGTCGATCGGCTGCGGAGTTTGCGTCGGATTGAACTTCGCCAACTGGAGCCGGCCACCGTGTTCGCCTTCGGCTCCGGCAAGGTGCACCTCATGCACATTCGGAATTTCGGTGCGGCCGTGTTCGACCAGACCCATGATCTCTGTGTAGAACCGAACCGATTCTTCGAGATCGTTTACTGCGATACAAAACTGACCAACTGTTGAACCCATTATTCCCCCTTAGTAACGAACTGTTGGGGGCAAGGTAGCGGAAATGGCGATGGTCGTGCCTCACAACGCTCAGATCACGTGTACGCCGCTTCAGCGAGATCTCGGAAGGTTGTGTCAATCTTGCTCCGATACAGATGGCTCGCCACGAAGGACAGAGGACCAAATGCCAGATCTCCCAAGAGTCGACGCTGATCGTTATGCAGAGGGTGTCGCGAAGTATCGGGAAGTCTACGGACCAGATTTGCCGCTAGCAGAACACGGTTCTTCTGACTTCTTCGACCTTATGATTGGCCACCTCTTTGGCGAGGTCTGGACGGGCGAAGCGCTGCCGGTCGCGACGAGGCGCCTCCTCGTCATGGGAGTTCTCGCAGCCCAACATGAATTCGACACGCTTGGCATTCAGTTCTCGAACGCTCTCCGCACTGGCGAGTTAACGGCAGAACAGGTTCGCGAAGTTGTCATCCAACTCATCCCCTACGTCGGGTATCCGAGTAGCGGATCGTTGTTTCGAGTTTCCGAAACGGCAATCGCCAACCATGGGGCAACGAAATGACAAGGGTCGCGATGATCGGTCTCGGTCGCATGGGCGGGCCGATGGCAAGACATGTCATCGAAGCCGGTTTCGAGGTTTCACTTTTCGACATCAGTGCCGCATCGCTTGAGCAGTTTTCAGAGTCGGTTGCGGCCGTCGCGTCGTCG
>JAEMTX010000029.1 GCA_016462055.1 Acidimicrobiia bacterium
ACGTAGTTGCCTGTGGTTTTCGAAGCCGGCGGCATGGTGTTGTGGTCATGGCGGGTCCAGGACGAAATCTTTGTGCTGATCCCCTTCGTGAGCGCGTCTTCACCGAGGTAGGCGCCCCATGGCCAGCAGGCAATCGAGACATCGACCGAGCACGGAAGCGTGTTCAGTCCCATTTCGCCGTAGCCGTAATAGGCAATCGGACGGATGTAGGCGGAAGGAAGTCCCGATGCGTTGACGACGTCCTTCGTGGCCTGAACTAACTCGTCGACGCCATAGGGCATGTCCATGCCGAGGATCTTCGCCGAGTTATGCAAGCGCTCGATGTGCTCGGTAAGCCGGAACACCGCAGGACCCTTTGGGGTTTCATACGCGCGGATTCCTTCAAAGACGCCCATTCCGTAATGAAGGGTGTGGGTAAGGACGTGGATCTTTGCGTCGTCCCAGTCGACGAGTGTTCCGTTCATCCAGATCTTGTTGGTAGGAGTAATTGGCATTGCTTTGCCTCTCAGAGACGAGCGACGACAATGTCGCCGATTTCGGTAGTTGAACCGGTGAGGGTGGCGGTGTCGGAACACGCGTTGCGGATTGCCGTTGCTGCCGCTTCTTCACCAAGGAATTCCAGCATCATCGCCGCTGAGAGAATCGCAGCAACGGGATTGGCTTTATTTTGACCAGCGATATCTGGAGCTGAACCATGGACTGGTTCAAACATCGAGGGGCTCGTTCGATCGGGGTTGAGATTGCCCGACGAGGCGAACCCAATTCCACCGGAGACCGCTCCGCCGAGATCGGTGAGGATGTCGCCGAACAAGTTGTCTGTGACGATGACGTCGTAACGCTGCGGGTTTTCAACGAAGTAGATGCAAGCAGCATCGACATGGTTGTAGGCCGTCGAAACATCGGGGAATTCCGCAGCAACCTCATTAAAGGTGCGCTCCCAGAGATCTCCAGCAAAAGTCAGGACGTTGGTCTTATGGACGAGAGTGAGATGCTTGCGATCTCGGCTGCGTGCGAGTTCGAAGGCATAGCGAACACAACGTTCAACGCCGTGCCGGGTATTCACTGAACCCTGCGTCGCAACTTCGAATGGCGTGTTCTTGCGAAGGAAGCCACCTTCGCCTGCGTAGGTGCCTTCAGTGTTTTCACGGATCACGATGAAATCATGTGACCCATCGGGAGCGATGAACGGACGCTGATTGACGTAGAGGTCGAGATCGAAACGCATTTTGAGAAGAAGGCCGCGCTCAATGACGCCTGGCGGAACATCAGGCGTTCCGACTGCACCGAGCAACAAAGCGTCGAGTCCACGCCACTCTTCAACCGTTGCGTCGTCAAGAACGACGCCGTCACGCAGGTAGCGAGCACCACCAAGGTCGTAGTCAACACAGTCGAGCTCGACACCCGCAGCACGAATGACCTTGAGGGCAACGGGGATGACCTCGTGCCCGATCCCGTCTCCGGGGATAACTCCGATTCTGTGACTCACGATGACTCCGATTGGTTGCTGTACTGAAGAGTGCAATGCCTTGAAAGGGACAGGCTCTGTGCTGGAACGAGAAAGCCGCCCACCGGGGTGGACGGCCGAGGGCGCACACCGAACTCGGTGTGCGCTAGCGAATGATCACGATGGAGCGGGAACGGCGTGGGCTCGGTGTGGACATGGCTCATCACCCTAGTCCGACCCCCTCCCGCCGCCCTAGGCGAGTTCCACGAAGGGCCGGTACGCTAGCGACATGGCTGTCGTACACCGATTCACCCAACAGACCTACGACCGGTTGAGCGCTGAACATGAGCAGCACACGACCCACGGTCGAGTCGATATTGCCCGCAAAATTCAGACTGCCCGTGAAATGGGCGATCTCTCTGAGAACGGCGACTACCACGCCGCGAGAGAGGAACAGGGCAAGATGGAGGCCCGAATCCGCCAACTCGAGGCACTCCTCCTCGACGCCGAAATCGTCGAAGCCGCCGATGGATCCGCCGTGGTCTCAGGCGTGATCGTCGGCATCCGCTACGAAGACGACGACGAGGTTGAGCGCCTTCTGGTCGGCTCCGTTGAAGAACGCGCCGAACTTGAAGTCCTTACGCCAGGCTCACCTTTGGGACAGGCGCTCATGGGAAACAAGGTGGGCGACATCGTCGACTTTGAAGCCCCCGGTGGCGTCCTCAAGGTTGAGATCGTCAGCATCGAAGCCTGACGACAATCGCATATGTCACCCTCGCTCCCAGGTTCCGCGCCGTTTCTGACGCCAGGCCTGCCAGATGGTCGTGCACTCGAGCTTCCGGGTCGAGGAACAACATGGATACGCGAGGCCCCCGGACCACAGGGTGCTCCAACGCTTCTCCTTCTTCACGGCTGGACAGCGAACTCGGCCCTCAACTGGTTCGCTGCGTATGAAGGTCTCCAGCGCGAGTTCAATGTTGTCGCTCTTGACCATCGCGGTCACGGCCGCGGCATTCGTAGTCGCCGTCGCTTTCGACTCGAGGACTGCGCCGATGATGCTGCAGCACTTCTCGAAGCGCTGAACATTGAACGGGCAATTGCGGTTGGCTATTCAATGGGAGGTCCAGTTGCTCAGTTGTTATGGCGTCGACACCCGAAGATGGTCGAAGGTCTCGTGCTGTGCGCCACAGCAGCGCGGTTCAGCGAACGACGCAATGGACGCGCTCTCAACGGGGTTGTCTCTGGCCTGTCGTTCGCTACCCGACTTGCACCTCCATCAGTCAACCGACGTGTCTCGGAACGCGTACTGGTCTCCAAATACGACACGACACCTCTTGGTAACTGGGCGCGGGAGCAAGCGCGTCTTAACGATCTGCGGACCATGCTCGAATCAGGACACGAAGTCGCTTCGTACGATGCAACCGACTGGATCAGTTCGATCAACCTGCCGACCGCCGTCGTTCTCACCACCCGCGATGAAACGGTCTCGCCGCATCGGCAACGACAACTCGCCGACACGATCTCCAACGCGACCGTTTTCGAAGTCGATGGTCGCCATGACATCTGCGCAACGCGACCTGAACGATTCGCCGACGTCCTCATGGTTGCTTGCCAAGACGTTGCATCACGAGTCCGATCAATCGGACCGTCCACTCCCTAATTGCTGGTGAACACCGTTCATCAGAAAAGCGAGAGCACACTCCTTCGATTTACGAAGAAAAGGTCACGCGTCGATCAAGGACGACTTCAAGTAATCCTTTGCGATCCTCAGCAGTTTGAATCTCGAGATCAACATCAACTTCATCAAGATGCTTCACAAGGATCGAAACTGGCTCTTCGCCATTTCCTAGAGAAACCGCAATTCGTTCCACTCGCCCTTTGTGAGAACGGTCAAGAGCGATGCCCACGCGGAGGACGCCGGCGAGAATCCGAACTCGGTCTTGATCCTCCAAACGCAAGCGCGCAAACTCCGCGTGCTTCACCTTTGGGGCGCTCTTTCGGTGATAGCGGGCTATCTGCGCGATCAATTCGATCTCGTGGTCTGTGAACCCGGCCAAACAATCAGAATGACGAATCACGTAATAGCTGTGCTTGTGATGCTCGGAGTGCGAGATAGAGAGACCCACGTTGGCAAGTAGGGCACCCGCCTCGAGCAATTCCCGCGAATCGTCTCCGAGGCCGTGCAGCGATGCTGTTGCATCGAAGAGGTCAAGGGCGAAGCCAGCCGCACGAATCGAATGGGCAACATCGTCATCCATAGATTCGGCGAGGTGTAGAACGCTCCGGCGACGCAAATCCCGTAAATGATGCAACGTGGCGCCTCGGCGCCTGGACAGCGCGTCGAGAAGCACGCCTTCCCGGAGCGCGTTACCCGAGATGATGATCTCATCGATCCCGAGTTCCTCCACCGCCTGCTCGAGGATGATCGCTCCCGCCAGGATGATGTCCGCCCTGCTGGGGTCCATTCCGGCAAGCGCATTGCGCTCCTCGACAGAAGTCGCAGCAATAAGAGCTCGCACGGCGGCCTTGATCTCGTCGCTACTCATTGTGAAGTTATTAAATGTTCGAGGGACAGCGTGACCTCGCTGAGAATTCACGAGCGACGCAACTGTTTCCGCTGTTCCCGATGATGCAATAGCAACTCCAAAACCGAAGCGCTCGACTTCGCGCACCATCGGCGAGAGCAGCGAACGAACATGACGGCGGCAAGATTCCACTGCACCGGGATGAAGTCGTTCTCCGCGGAAGAACCGGCGCGTCAACCGAATTGCGCCAAGTTTCAAACTTCCGGCAACAAGAGTCTCTCCCTGCTCACCTACAAGGATCTCGGTACTGCCGCCACCAATATCAATCACTACAAGACGTTGGTCATACACCGGCACCGCTTGGAGAACTCCAATGTGGATAAGCCGCGCCTCTTCCACACCAGCAATGACGTCGACAACAACCCCTGCTTCGTTGAACGATCGTTCGATGAAAACGGCAGCATTCTCGGCTTCCCGAACCGCGCTCGTCGCTACGGCCACGACATCGGCGTCGTGAATGGCCGCGATTTTGACCAGACGTCGGAGCGCTGAGACACCGCGCTCGATTGCATCCTCAGAAAGTTCCTTCATGTCACCTGAGCTCGAGCCCAGGCGAACCATTTCTTTCTCTCGAGCGATCACCTCGAAGGCAGGACCGGTGAACTCGCCCGCGACAGAAACCTCGCCCACTCGTGCAACGACCATGTGGAACGAGTTGGTACCGATATCGATGGCTGCGAGTGGCCGTTCGGTCACGCGTCGACGCCCCGCAAACCAGCTTCTGATTCGATCTCTCTTGCTGCATGAACCACAAAGGAACCGTACCGCTTACCTGGCTGTCGAGAAGTTCTCTCAATCGGTCCCGACACACTCACCGCAGCGACCACTCGGCCTGATGCATCTCGAACTGGAGCGGAAACAGATGCCACTCCGGCCTCGCGCTCGCCCACGCTCTCGATCCACCCGGTCGCAGTTTGATCTGCGCTCGTCAAGATACGAGCCGCTGATCCTGCAGAAAGTGGAAGTCGGGCACCAAGAGGCACGATCGTGCGCAATCCATGCAGCGACTGCAGAGCGGCAATACACACTCGCTCCTCGCCGTCGCGAACGAACAACTGCACGCTTTCACCAGTTTCATCTCGCAGAATCGCAAGGGCAGATGCCGCCGCAGTCGCGAGGGGCCATGCGTCCGCCGCCGCCTGCCCCAGAGAAAGCAAGCGTGTCCCGAGCATGAATCGACCATCGGCGTCGCGCCGAACAAGACCATGGCGTTCAAGCGCCGTCGCAAGACGATGAGCGGTGGCCCGAGGCAGTCCCGTCACCACAACGAGTTCCGAAAGCGACAACGAACAGTGTTCGAGGGCGTCGAGAACATCAACCGCCTTGTCTAGAACACCGACACCACCTATAGTGTTTCCCACGGAGCAAGATTAGTGTCCCATTATGTGAGACGCAAACGGCGCCGTCCGGAACTCACGTCATCGTCAGTTCCGGCCAACCTCTCGAACAGGAGCAGAACATGGCCCCGAGAACCCTGTCGCAAAAACTTTGGGACGATCACGTCGTACATCGCTCCGATGGTGAGCCCGACGTGCTTTACATCGATCTCCACCTCGTGCACGAAGTGACCTCGCCACAAGCGTTTGATGGTTTGCGCATCCACGACCGGACGGTTCGGCGACCTGAACTCACCGTTGCCACCGAGGATCACAACGTCCCCACTTCTGACATCGACAAACCCATCGCCGACCCGATCTCGCGCAAGCAGGTCGATGTGTTGCGGGCCAACACCGCCGAGTTCGGCATTGTCGAACACGCCATGGGTACTCCCGGTCAAGGCATCGTGCATGTGATCGGACCAGAACAAGGTCTGACCATGCCCGGTATGACCATCGTGTGCGGCGACAGCCACACCGCTACGCACGGCGCGTTCGGCGCGCTGGCCTTCGGCATCGGTACTTCTGAAGTCGAACACGTCATGGCCACTCAGACTCTCCCCCAGCATCCGGCCTCAACCATGGCCGTGAATGTGAACGGCGCACTTCCCGACGGCGTCACCGCCAAAGATCTCGTGCTGGCCATCATCGGCCGCATCGGTACAGGCGGCGGCATCGGTTCTGTCATCGAATATCGCGGTGAAGCAATCCGTTCGCTGTCGATGGAAGGCCGCATGACGGTCTGCAACATGTCGATCGAAGCCGGAGCCAAAGCTGGCCTCATCGCTCCCGACGAAATCACCTTCGACTACCTCAAGGGTCGTAAGTACGCCCCGACTGGTGCCGATTGGGAAACTGCAGTTGCATACTGGCGCACACTCCCCACCGATGAAGGTGCGGTGTTCGACAAGGTTGTCGACATCGATGCCACGAAACTTCGTCCCTTCGTTTCATGGGGAACCAACCCTGGTCAAGTCATCGAGCTCGATAGCAATGTGCCCGATCCGGCCTCGTTCGCCGATTCCGGAGAACGCGATGCTGCATCTCGCGCCCTTGAGTACATGGGACTCACCGCGGGCATGCCGATCAAAGACATACCCGTGCAGACCGTGTTCATCGGTTCGTGTACCAACAGCCGCATCGAGGATCTTCGTGCCGCAGCTTCGGTTGCCGAAGGTCGTCAGGTTGCGGCCGGTGTGCGCGCCATGGTCGTTCCGGGTTCGTTCATGGTGAAGGGTCAAGCCGAAGCCGAGGGCCTCGACAAGATTTTCACTGCAGCCGGTTTCGATTGGCGCGAACCGGGTTGTTCGATGTGTCTTGCGATGAACCCCGACAAGTTGGCCCCGGGTGAGCGTTCGGCATCAACCTCCAACCGCAACTTTGAAGGACGACAGGGCAAGGGTGGTCGCACTCATCTCGTCTCCCCCGCTGTCGCTGCTGCAACTGCAATTGCCGGAACCTTCGCCGATCCTCGCGATCTGGCCTGAGAGAGCTGAGCACATCATGGAACCAGTCATCACCATCACCGGAACCGCACTTCCGCTCGACCGTTCCGACGTCGACACCGATCAGATCATCCCGAGCGATTGGCTCAAGCGGGTTGAGCGCACCGGCTTTGGTCAGGGACTCTTCTCAGAGTGGCGTGAAGATCCCGAGTTCGTCATGAACCTTCCGCAGTTCGGCGAGGCGTGCATCCTTGTGGCCGGGGCCAACTTCGGCGTGGGTTCATCTCGAGAACACGCCGTGTGGTCGATCATGGATTACGGCTTCAAAGCCGTCATCGCCCCCCGCTTCGGCGACATCTTCCGCAACAACTCCGCCAAGAACGGTCTGGTACCCGTTGTGCTCCCCGCCGACGTAAGCGATCGCATCCTGCGTGCCGTTGAAGCAGATCCGACCGTTGAGATCACCATCGACATCGCCACCAAGCGCGTTGTCGTTGCTTCGCTCGATATCGACGTGGAGTTTCCGCTCGATAATTCGACCCAGGAACGATTCCTGAATGGCCTCGATGACATCGCCATCACACTTCAGCACGTCGATGCCATCGCGGCCTTCGAAGCCACTCGCCCGGTGTGGATGCCGGCAACGAATCGCTGAACTAACTGAGCGAGCCCGGCCGCGACACTGCGGTCGGGTCGTCGCCGGTGTCACGGACCCGCACGATGCGGTTCAGTGCATTGAGCAGTGCTCGGGCTGAAGCTTCGACCACATCGGTGGACAGGCCACGACCTGGCATCGAAACACCATCGACCTCGAAGCGCAGGGCAACGTCGGCCAATGCATCGACACCGCCGGTCACTGAGGTGACGGCGTAGTCGGTGAGGGTGCCTGCAATGCCCGTGGCAGTATGGATCGCGGCGCAGGCGGCGTCGACCATGCCTGAACCTTCAGCGGTCGCTTCGATCTTGGTGCCGTCGTGATCGAGCACAATCGTTGCTGTCGGTGTCGAACTCGAACCACCGTGGCTATCGAGTGAGATGAGTGAGAAGGCGTAGCGAACGGTGTCGCCTGTTTCCTCGGCGACCAATGCTTCGAGGTCGGCATCGCTCAATTCGACCTTGCGGTCGGCCAATTCCTTGAATCGAGTGAAGACCTGATTCAGCGCGTCGCCGTGCAGGTCATAACCCATCTTCTTCAGTGTGTCGGCGAACGCGTGACGACCTGAGTGCTTGCCCAGAACGATCTTCGATTCGCCCTGACCAACGGCGGCTGGGTCCATGATTTCGTACGTGGTGCGCTCATTCAGCACACCGTGCTGATGAATACCTGATTCATGAGCAAACGCATTACGACCAACAACGGCCTTGTTGTACTGCACCGGATAACCAGTCAGTCGGCTGACCAGACGTGAAGTGCGGGCCAACTCTTCTGACTTGATGCCGGTGTCAATGCCGCCGAAGTAATCGGAACGAGTGCGCAGCGCCATCACAATCTCTTCGAGCGCCGCGTTACCGGCACGCTCGCCCAAACCATTCACTGCGCATTCAACCTGACGAGCGCCTAACTGCACTGCCGCCAACGAGTTGGCAACGGCCATGCCCAGATCGTTATGGCAATGAGTGGAGATGACGTAGTCACCCTTGACGAAGTTGCGGACGTTGGCCAAACGCTCGGCGTATTCCTGCGGAACGGCGAAACCCACAGTGTCGGGAATGTTCAACGTGGTCGCGCCGTTGTCGACAGCGATCTGCAGAACCTCGCACATGAAAGCGAAATCGGAACGTGACGCATCTTCGGGGGAAAACTCAACATCATCGGTGTAGGAACGAGCGCGCGCAACGCCGGATGCAGCCTCGGCCTTCACCTGATCGGGAGTCATGCGCAGTTTGTGCTTCATATGGGTTTCGCTTGTGGCAATAAAGACGTGAATACGAGGGTGCTCCGCTGACTCAATTGCTTCCCAGCACCGATCGACGTCACCAAGCGCGGTGCGAGACAAACCGCAGATAACCGGGCCACGCACAGACTTGGCGATGGCTTGTACTGACTCGAAGTCGCCCTGGCTGGCGATCGGGAAACCGGCCTCGATCACATCGACGCCGAGACGAGCGAGTTGCTCGGCAATTTCAACCTTCTCGCCTTGATCAAGCGAGATTCCCGGCGACTGTTCGCCGTCACGAAGGGTCGTGTCGAAAATGATGACTCTGTCGGCTGCTGCGGTGGTATCGGTGGTGCTCATAACGGTGCCTTTCGGGGCATGTGATGCTTTTCGGGGAACTAACGGAAACTGGCCGGAGAACGAAAAAACCTCCCGGCCCGAGGGCGCAGGAGGTTGGCAGGCGCCATATGTGGCACCCGCCTAACGAAGTAGAAGCTCCAAGGAGAAAGAACGCATAGCAAGAGTCTGCCGGGTTCCTATGGCGAAAGCAACCATGGGGCAATCCTCCCCTGCCCCAAAGGGACCGCTGGCCTCAGATGGCGTCGACGGAAACGACGCCATCAATGGCACGCAGGCGCTCGCACACCTCGGCCGGGACTGCACCGGTGATGGACAGCACCATCATCGCCGAGGCGCCATTGGGGGCCTGACCCACGTCCATGTCGGCAATGTTCAGGCCAGCTTCGCCAACGATGGTGCCCACAAGCCCGATCATGCCGGGGCGATCGTCGTTGCGGACCACGAGCATGTGATTGGCCGGAGGAACATCAACACGGTGATCGTCGACCATCACGAGGCGGGCTTCGCCATCGAGACCCATGAGGGTGCCGGCCAGCGAATGAGCGCCACCACGAATGGTGATGAGGTTTACGAAGTTATGCGCCGTGGTCGTGGTGGTTTCGGTAACGGTGATACCGCGTTCTTCGGCCATCTTCGGCGCGTTCACATACGACACTGGATCATCGCTAATGCGACCAAAGAATCCCTTAAGCAATGACAGCGTCAGGATGCGTGTGTCGTAACCGCCGATTTCACCTTCGTAGGAAACCTCGAGCGAAGAAACATCAGTTGCCAGTCCGCCAAAGGTTTCACCGAGTCGTTCGGCAAGCGAAAGGAACGGGCGAACAGTTTCACTGGCTTCAGCTGCGTTCACGTTCACCGCAAACGGAACAAATTCACCGGCAAGTGCAAGGCCCACCATTTCGGCAATGGTGTCGCCGGCTTTGTCCTGTGCTTCGTGCGTGCTGGCACCGAGATGCGGAGTGACAACAACCTCGGGAAGTTCAAACAACGGAGATTCGGTAGTGGGTTCTTTGTCGAACACATCGATGGCTGCACCGCCAACATGACCAGAACGAATTGCATCGGCAAGATCGCTTTCAACGATGATGCCGCCACGAGCGACATTCACAATGCGAATACCCCTCTTGGCTTTGGCCAAACGCTCAGCGTTAATCAGGCCAACAGTTTCCGGTGTCTTGGCAACGTGCAACGTGACGAAATCAGAAACCTCAAGCAATGTGTCGAGATCGACAATGTCGATGTTCATCTTGCGCGCCATCTCGGGAGCAACGAAGGGGTCGTATGCGACGATCTTCATGCCAAAGGCCATTGCACGTTGGGCGACGAGCTTGCCGATACGACCGAGGCCGACAACACCGAGGGTCTTGTCAGAAAGTTCGACGCCGGTCCAGCGACTGCGTTCCCAGCGGCCAGCAACAAGCGCGGCATGAGCCTGAGGAACATTTCGAGCCATCGACAACAACAGCGCCATGGTGTGTTCGGCAGCAGAGAGAATGTTCGACTGCGGCGCGTTCACAACCATCACACCGCGTTCGGTGGCGGCCGCAGTGTCGACATTGTCGAGACCAATACCAGCGCGACCAACCACGATGAGGTCGGTTCCAGCAGCCAGGACCTCGGCGGTGACATCAGTGGCCGAACGGATGATGAGCGCGTGCGCTCCCTTGATGGCCTCGACCAGTTGCTCGGGGCTCAGGCCCTCCTGCACGTCGACGGTGTGGCCAGCAGCGCGAAGGCGGTCGAGGCCGCCGTCAGCGATGGTTTCAGTAACAAGGATCCGTGCCATAGGGGTCCATCCTTACGGGCGCAACGGCGAGTCGCCAACCCGGTTGCGGGGAAAGTCAGAGATGAGCAATGTCGATGGGTTCGACATCGTCAGCAAGATCGAAACCAAGGACCTTGCTGTAGAAATACGCCTCGGCTTCGAGGGCTCGTTTGATCGTGGCGGCCTGTCGGAAACCGTGCTGTTCGCCTGCGAACTCAAGGTAAGCCCAAGGCACGCCGTTGGCATCGAGCGCTTCGACAATCATTTGTGATTGGTTCGGTGGAACGATCTCGTCCTCGAGTCCCTGCAACACGATGAGAGGACATTCGAGATCTTCCACATGGTGGATCGGCGAACGCTCGGCGTAGATGTCGCTACGAGCGGGCCATGGCCCGACGAGTGAGTCGAGATAGCGGGCTTCGAACTTGTGCGTATCGCGAGCGAGCGCTTCAAGATCAGCCACGCCGTAGAGACTGCAGCCCGCAGCGAAAACGTCCCGGAACGTAAGTGCGCTCAACGTGGTGAAGCCTCCCGCACTTCCGCCGCGAATGATGAGTCGGTCGCGATCGGCGTCGCCGCGATCGATGAGGAAGCGCGTTGCGGCGATGGAATCATCGACATCAACAATTCCCCACTCACCGATAAGGCGGCGACGATACGAACGGCCGTAGCCAGTGGAGCCGCCGTAGTTGACGTCGACAACACCGAATCCACGTGACGTCCAGAACTGCACGCCGAGGTTCAGTTGCGGACGAGCAGCTGACGTGGGCCCACCGTGGCTCAGAACAATGAGCGGCGCTCGCTCGCCCTCGGGTGCGCTGAAGTCCGGATTGGTCGGCGGGTAATAGAGGCCATGGGCGAACCGGTCGCCAGATGTTGCAAACGTGATCGATTCAGGAGTGGAGTACCACTCGGTACTGATGCCCAAGTCGCGTGCGGGCCGCAACAATGCCGAGAGAACTGAGGTCAAACCGTCAATATCGGGCTTCGACGGAACGTCGAGCACAGCGACGACGGCTTCGGAGGTTGGCGACGCTCCGACAACAACTGCGCCATAACCAAACGCGCGCACCGAAGACAGCGCGGTGAACGGCGACTCGAGCGGAACCATCACACCGCCGCCAGCAGGAATGACGCCGAGGTGATCGATGCCCAACTTGAACCACGCAACGAGAATGCGGCCATCGGCCAGGACGGCGTAGCGCGAGTTGTCGAACACCCATTGGGGAACGCCGATCTCGGCATCGACTGGCGCAATCGGCGTTGCGTCAGCGGCAACACCATTCGCAACGAGTTCATGAACAGCTTCAGCGGAGACTTGGTAGAGGTTCCACCAGTCGGTGCGGTCAGAAATGAAAAGCAACGAACCATCGGGCGCCCATTCGGGCTGCGTAATCGATTCATCGCGGCCGCCGGCAACCACGCGTGTCTCCCCCACGATGATCTGCCCATCGTCCGACTGATCGTCGAACATCGAGGCGACGCAAAGTTCGGTGCCGTCCCAGGGCATATCGGGGTGATTCCACCGGAACCACGTGAGCACGTTGCCGGAAGGATTCACGCGCGGTGCGGCAACAAAGTCCGAACCGGAGACAAGCACGACTGGTTCAGAGAGTTCACCGTGGGGATGGACGCGGACCGCAACGATTTCGTTCACTGGCTCGTCGTCAGCGCTCACATGTCGTTCGCGCACACACACCACCCATCGACCATCGGCAGTGAATCGACCATCGGCATAGCGATCACCGTGACGTTCACCGGGTTCAGGAGTAAGTGCTGTTGGCGTCGAGGTTCCCGCTGCCAATCGATACAAACGTTGGTCGGCCCAGTTCACAAACACAACGTCGGAACCATGCAACCACCATGCACCGCCGCCGTATTCGTGCACTCGAGTACGCGCACCGAATCCCTCGGGCAAGACATCAACGGCTCCGCCTACGGGATGATGGCGAACCAACTGCACCCGTCCACCCTCTTCGGGTCGAGCTTCGCTCCACCAGACATCGTTGCCGCCGACGAAGACCTCGCCGATAGAGACGGATTTGGAAACGATGAGATCGGCAGTGATCGGCGAGGACCACGAACCGAACGGCGCAGTTGTCATCAGTTGGTCAGCTGCTCTTTGCGACAAGTTCCGCGATGCGGCCGATGCCTTCGACTATGTCGGCATCGCTCACGGCAAACGAAATGCGCACATAGCCCGGTGCATCAAATGCTTCACCGGGAACAAGCGCAACCTTGGCTTGATCGAGAATGACCTCGCACAGTTCCGAGGTTGTTGTTGGAGTCACGCCACCGAAGTTGCGACCAAACAAACCTTCCATCGACGGGAACGCATAGAACGCACCTTGGGGAACCATGCATGTGACGCCGGGAATGTCGTTGAGTAGACCGTGAATGAGGATCGCACGACGCGCAAACGCTTCGCGCATTTCCTCGACGCATTCGAGACCGCCTTCGATCGCGGCGATAGCGGCACGCTGCGAAACGTTCGCGACGTTCGACGTGGAATGCGACTGAAGGTTTGTGGCGGCTTTGATGAGATCGGCAGGACCGATCATCCAGCCGACCCGCCAGCCGGTCATGGCATAGGTCTTGGCAACGCCGTTGATAATCACGCAGGTATCGGCAAGACCGGGCACCTCGGCGAGGATCGACGTGAACACGTTGTCGTCGAAGGTGAGATGTTCGTAAATCTCATCGGTGATGACCCAAATACCGTGCTTGAGGGCCCACTCACCAATGGCACGAACTTCCTCGGGCGGGTACACCGCACCAGTTGGATTCGAAGGCGAAACGAACACGAGTGCTTTGGTCTTATCGGTGCGAGCCGCTTCAAGTTGTTCAACGGTGACGCGGAAACCTGATTCAGCATCGCTGGGAAGCACAACCGAAACGCCACCGGCCAACGCGATGGGCTCGGGGTAGGTCGTCCAGTACGGCGCCGGAAGCAGAACTTCATCGCCAGGATTCAAGAGTGCTTCGAAGGTGTTGTAGACCGCGTGCTTTCCACCGTTGGTGACAAGCACCTGACTGGGCGAGACCACAACCTTGGAATCACGAAGCGTCTTGGCCGCAATCGCGTCTTTCAGTTCCGGCAAGCCCGCGGCGGGCGTATAGCGATGGTTCTTGGGATCGCGCGCAGCTCCAACGGCGGCCTCGACCACATGGGCCGGTGTCGGGAAGTCAGGCTCACCTGCACCGAACCCGATGACGGGCTCGCCGGCGGCCTTCAGCGCTTTGGCCCGGGCATCGACCGCAAGGGTCGCAGATTCGGTGATGGCGGAGACACGGCGAGAAAGGCGCTCTGGGGCCATTGGGGAAGTCCTTGGATCGACTGATGCGGGCGCCCGCACGCTACCGGTTCAGCGACCCTCCCCCGCATCGAATTCGGTGTGACCCACGGCGTAACGCGACCACCCTCTCGGAGTGCGACGATGGAGAGGTGAGCGCATCCCCCATGACCATCCCCACCGATCTCCTTCCCGCCGACGGCCGCTTTGGTTGCGGCCCCTCGAAGGTTCGCCCCGAGGCCGTTGCAGCACTGGCTGAGGCCGGTAGCGAGTACCTCGGCACCAGCCACCGACAAGACACCGTCAAGTACATGGTGAGCCGCCTGCGCAATGGGCTGGCCGAAATGTTTGCCCTTCCCGACGGCTACGAGATCATGCTCGGCAACGGTGGCTCCACCGTGTTCTGGGATATCGCCACCTTCGGCCTCATCGATCGACGAAGCCAACATCTCACCTTCGGTGAGTTCTCCTCAAAGTTTGCGCAAGCCGCAGCTGCAGCGCCGTTCCTCGACGACCCCGTCGTCATCAAGAGTGAAGTTGGAACGCACCCCCAGCCAATTGTCGACGATGCAATCGACACCTATGCGTTCACCCATAACGAAACGTCAACCGGTGTCTCGATGCAGTTGGTGCGCCCTGCTGGCTCAGAGGGCAAAGCGCTCGTGCTCGTCGATGCAACTTCTGCTGCTGGCGGCCTTCGCTTCGATGCTTCACAGACCGACGTCTATTACTTCGCCCCGCAGAAGTGCCTCGCCTCCGATGGTGGCCTCTGGCTCGCCGCCGCCTCCCCCGCCGCGGTT
>JAEMTX010000184.1 GCA_016462055.1 Acidimicrobiia bacterium
ACACGGCTCAGGGCATGGACTTCAACGGCCCGTTCGGCGGCTTCAAGAGCTCTGGCGTTGGCCGCGAGCTTGGCCCCGAAGGCATCGAAGCATTCTGCGAGTGCAAGACCATCTCGCTCCCCGGTGGCATTGATCTTCCGATCGGCGGCTGATCACTCCACCAACGTTGTGCAGTACCCGGGGGTCGACCACACGGTCGGCCCCCGGTTTCGTTTTGCGACTTAGTTGTCTGGCCGCCAGGCGACGACGGAACCAGCAAGATCGACAAACTCTGCGGCGGCCGAAAGGTCGACAGCAATACCAGTGACGCTCACGCCTGAATCGCCCATGGCCGCAACAAGATTCGCTCGGTGTTGTGAAGGATCGCCGCCAGCAACATCATCGCCCCATTGCTCAACAACGATGCCGAGTTCGAGCGACGCTGCGAGGTCAAGGAGCTCGTTTTCAATCAATCCACCGGGCGTGGTGATGGCCACCGAACGAGTGCCATCGAGCGCGGCAACGATCGCCGCGGCGATCGCGAATCCGTCGGCGACTCGGGCGGGAACGACAACGCGACCCATCGGAACGGGAACAACGCCACGAGCGAACCAAAACCCTGCAGCGCCGCCATCGACGTAGACCTGCACATCGGCATCGATTGCGTCGAAGACATCGAGTACGGCGCGAACTGGATGTAGCGGCGCAGTGTTCGCATCGCGATGATCACCGAACACCGCCGCACATGCTTCGACGAGCGACGAGCGAACAGGTTCGAGTTCCTCCGCGGGCCAGTCTGTTGCGAGGAAAGGTAGATGCCACGGCTCAACTTCAAGGAGTTGCGCGTTCACCGGCAATGACTCACCGAGTTCGTCATCGTCAACACCAACCGCTATAACAAGTTCGCATTCATCGAGACCACCCAGCGCAGGATCATCAGACTGGATCCCGACAACACCGCACCATGACGGGTGATCGAATGGAACAACGCCGACCGCCCCCATCGTCGTCATCACACAAGCACCGGTGCGCGTAACGAAATCGGCGACATCGGCCGCAACACCGTCACGGATCACACCCGGGCCAACCACGATCATCGTGCGGAAGTCGGCGAGACCGTTTGAAAGGCGAAGGAGCTGATCGCTTCGCTGCAACACAAGTGGTTGCGCTCCTTGAGGAGCCTCGACCCGCAGGTCACCCGGCAGTTCGATCTCAATCGCGCCAAATACGCGACCAAGCGACCAACTGGCAATCGCAGCGGGAAGATCTTCTATCGCAATCGAAAGTGGGGCTGTCTCCTCGCCTGGTTGCGAAGAGAGACGCAACCGACGACCAGGAAGAAGTGCGATACCAGGCCGAGCATCGGGCGCCACAGAAAGCCGCCCATCGGCATCGGCGAGAGCAACAGCGGCTGCCCCAGAAGCGACAGGAATGATCGCAAGGCCTTCGAGCGCGTCGAGTCCGTGACCTTGAGCAGCAAATGCTCGAGTCGCTCCGGCGGCGCGCAAGCAGCGCGAAACAAGCGAGGCAACTGACTCAGATGTGGTCACGAGATTAAGCGTCGAGCAATAGGTGAGCCACACGACGGCGATGCCATGCCGCGTCACCCCAACTTGATGCGAGCGCCCATGAACGCTTCAGCCAGAAGTGCAGATCGTGTTCGGTGGTGTAGCCGATGGCACCGTGATTTTGCAGCGCCTTACGAGCAACGACCTCGGCAGCATCGGAAGCGAAGCACTTCGCCATCGACACTTCACGATCGACATCAGCTGAACTGTTGGCAAGGCCATAGGCAGCAGCCCAAACCGCTGGACGAGCAAATGACACCTTGAGTTCGGCATCGGCCAAGTGATGCTTCACTGCTTGGAAGCTTCCGATCGGCACGCCGAACTGCTTGCGATCAACCACGTAGGCCACGGTCATCGCGATCATCTGCTCGGACAAGCCGATGAGTTGTGCGGCTGTCGCAACAGCGCCGCGGTCAAACGCGCGATTCGCTGCTTGCAGAGCGGCATCGCCCGAAACGACGAGTTCGGCATCGGCTTCGTCCCATTCGACACTGAACAAACGACGTGCGCCATCGACGGACACCTGTGGAGTCGAGCGAACGTGTTCGGCGGGAATGGCAAAGAGTTGACCGCCACGCTGCGCAATCAAAAGGTTGGCGATGTGCATATCGTTCACAAACGGCTGACCATCAAGTGCAACGGTCGCGATAACGGAACCATCTGCGATGCCGGGCAACCACTTTTCGGCAATCGCCGCGGGAGCCGACTCGGCGAGAAGCGGAGCGGCAACGGCAACGGTTTCAACAAGCGGCGCCGGGTAGGCGTAACGACCGGCTTCGGTCAGGATCGGAAGGAGATCGATCTCGTTCATACCCATGCCACCGAAGGCTTCGGGAACAGTGAGGCCAACGACACCCATTTCAGCAAGAGCGGCCCAAATCGACGCATCGCGACCGACCTCGTCGTCCCAGGACCAGCGCACCTTTTCTGGCGGGCATTCGTTGGCAAAGAACTCGGCGACTGTGTCGCGAAACAACAGTTGATCGTCAGTGAAAGCGAAATTCATCTCGGCCTACTTCCGGGGCAGACCGAGCACGCGCTCGGCGACAACGTTGCGTTGGATCTCGTTTGTTCCTGCGTAAATGGGGCCGCTAAGAGCGAACTCGAAACCCTTCATCCACACTCCGCCGTCAACAGCTCCGGCAGAGGTTTCGATCAGTTCGGCAGCCGGTCCAAGTAATCGAAGTGCGGTTTCGTTGAGATTCACGTCGAGTTCGGACCAGTAGATCTTTGTGAGACTTGAACGAGCACCTTGTGAAACGCCCTTCACGAGACCAGTGACATCGGCGAGCGTGGCCAGTCGATACGCCTCGGCTTCCATCCACGACTGCGCAACATCGCTACGCAGCGAATCGATGCGCTCTGGATGTTCGCCGGCAGCGGACTGACGCTTCCAAAGATCGACAAGGCGATCGGCCGCAGCACAGAAACGACCAGGAGAACGAAGGGTGAGGCCACGCTCAGAAGATGCAGTCGCCATAGCAACTCCCCATCCTTCGTTCACGCCACCCAGCACCAGATCATCGGCAACAAACACATCGTCGAAGAACACTTCAGCGAAACCTTCATCGCCATCGAGACGCTCGACCCCACGCACAGTGACGCCAGGTGCATCAAGCGGAACCATGAGGTATGTCATGCCGCTGTGGCGCGCCGCTTCTGGGTCAGTGCGGAACAAACCGAACACCCAGTTGCAGAACGCGCCGCGGGTTGTCCACGTCTTTTGTCCGTTAATAACCCAGCCGCCGCGCTCATCGTCGCGTGCTGCTCGGCTCTTGATGCCAGCAAGATCGGAACCAGCGTCGGGCTCCGACCAACCCTGACACCACAGGTCATCGGCCGCCGCCATGCGCGGAAGGAAACGCTCCTTCTGCTCGTCGGTTCCAAACTCAAAGATGGTTGGTGCGAGAAGGAAGATGCCGTTCTGTGTCACGCGCTGCGGACCACCGACTCGGTAGTACTCCTCTTCAAAAATCAGCCATTCCCACAACGATGCACCGCGCCCGCCGAATTCCTCGGGCCACGACACCACTGACCAACGAGCTTCGAACAGTTTCTTTTCCCACTCGACGTGAAGGGCAAAGCCCTCGGCGGTATCGCCGGAAGGAAAGCCGACAGGAACATTGGCTTCGAGCCATTCTCGGGCTTCAGCCCGAAAGGCCTCTTCGGCCGGTGTGAAGGTCAGATCCATGGGGACTCCGTTGGGGGAACGTTCGCTCCGGAGGGGCGATCGTACGCCCTGAACCATCGTTCGGTCAGGTTGAGCGACCCCAGCGACAAAGGTCACGCTCGG
>JAEMTX010000185.1 GCA_016462055.1 Acidimicrobiia bacterium
CATGGTTCACACCGTTGCGCTCGAGCATCTGCTCGAGAAGTTCAATTGTTCGCGTCCGAATCTGATCGGTGGTATCGCTCTCAATTGTTGTTGCGCCACGAAGCGCCCGAACTGCAGAAGTCACGGTCTGATCCTAGAGGGGTGATGTCACTTCGCTGAAGGTGTTTCCTTAGAGCGGGGAACGGCCGCCTTTTCCAGCGAGCGAAGCTCAGGCCCCGTCAAGGGTCGCCATTCGCCCGGCTTCAGTTTCCTGTCGGCCAGTGGTCCGATTCTTGTGCGGATGAGACGGAGCACCGGATGCCCAACCGCATCGCACATTCTTCGGATCTGACGGTTGCGGCCCTCATGAATCGTGAGGCGGAGAATTCCGGGGCCAACCAGTGCAGCCTTGGCCGGTGCAGTGAGCCCATCTTCGAGTTCCACGCCCTCCCGAAGTATGCGAAGTTCGCCGCGAGTCGGCTCACCCTCAACATGGGCGATGTATTCCTTCTCGACACCGAACGACGGGTGAGTCAGTCGGTGGGCGAGATCTCCATCATTGGTGAGCAGCAAGAGACCTTCTGTATCCATGTCAAGGCGGCCAACGGGAAACACGCGTGGTTCCTCAGGAACAAGTTCAAGAACAGTGGGACGACCGTGCGGATCGTCGGCGGTTGTGATCACACCAACCGGCTTATTGAGCAGGAGATGCACAAGCCCGGGTCGGACCCCGATGATGACGCCGTTGATAGCGACCACGTCGTTATCGGCATCGACACGACGGCCCAACACCGCTACCTCTCCATTTACCGTGATCGCACCTTCGGCGATCAGGTCCTCACAGACCCGTCGGCTTCCGATTCCTATTCGAGCGAGAACCTTTTGCAGTCGCTCTCCCGCTCGATCCTCGTCGTTCACCCTTGTCCGTCCCCGTCGAGCAAGTCGCCCAACGAAGGTCGAACACTTTGAATACCTTCGGCCAATGCTTCTTCAGCGAATCTGAGCTCGGCTTCGGCTGAATCGACTCGGAGGCCGATCTCTAACGCCTCGACAACATCGGCACCGGGCACGAAATCGGCGATTGAGGGAAGCTGCGAAAGCGAATCGAGTCCCATCTTCATGAGGAACTCTGGAGTGGTGCCGAACATCACCGCTTGGCCCGGCCCTGGATCGCGAGCAACTTCGCCGATGTAACCGCGTTGTTCCAAGGTACGCACAACGCTGTCGACACTCACTCCACGGATTGACGCAATCTGAGCGCGACTGATGGGTTGCTTGTAGGCAACAATCGCCAGCGTTTCAAGCGCTGCCGCTGAAAGTTTTGCGGACTGGCCTTCGAGAACGAATTGCTCGATGTACGGGGCTTGATCAGGGTGACTTTGATAGCGCCAACCGCCAGCAACTCTCACCAACTGAAACCCTCGTTGCTCAGCGGCGTACTCACCAGCAAGTTCCGCTAACAATGTTTCGACACGATCGCCGGCGAGACTCGTTAACTGCGAAAGCATCTCGGTAGGCACAGGTGTATCGGCAACCATGATGATCGCTTCAAGTGCTCGCTTGTTGTCGGCAGACATGGTGAACCCTTTAGCCGTCGTAGGTGTCGATGCCGGCCAGGTCCGCCACATCGAGAGCCGGGGATCCGACCCAAATGATTTCGATGTCGCCGAATGCCGCCGGTTGATCGAGTTCGATAAAACCTTGTTTGAACAGTTCGAGCACCGCCAGGAAACGGACAACTATTTCCAGCCGCTCCACAAGTGATTCAGTCAGGCGCCGGAACGAGACGCGCCCAAAGCGTGGAAGTTCGTCGATCAGTTCCTCGACTGCTTCACCGACACTGACTCGAACGCTACGAATATGTTCAATGCTGACGGTCGGCACGATCTTGGGGGTCATCGCTCGGATATAGGCGGCTCTGACATCGTCGATATCGACGCCCTCGAGTAAGTCGGGGGCGAGTTCGAGGTAGCGCTCATCGAGGCCGGCCCGACGCGGAACGCACAACGCGGCGTTATCGAACAGATCGGAAAGGACATGGGCCGCATCTTTGAAGGTCTTGCAGTCGAGCAGACGCGCAATAAGTAGGTCGCGCTCTTCCCACAACGAAAACTCGTCATCGAGGTCGAAGTCCGTGTCGTCCGGCAGCAATCGCTTGCACTTGAGTTCGACCAGCGTGGCGGCAATCAGCAAAAACTCAGTCGTGATCTCGAGATCAACGCTTTCCATTTTATCGATCTCGACGAGGTAGGCATCGACGATGCGCGCAAGCGAGATCTCGTAGAGGTCAACCTGCTCGCGCAGAATGAGGTGAAGCAGCAGGTCGAAGGGACCCTCAAAGACAGATGTCTGGACCTCGTATGGCACGGACCCACGTTAGAGGGGTCTAGAGGTGTCAAAGTGCATCTAAGTCACGGCGGAAGGCCCCGGACCTCTAGCATCGGCCTCCATGACGCGTGTCTTCTCGGGCATCAAGCCCACCGGTCCGGTCCAGCTTGGCAACCTCCTCGGAGCGCTCCGCCACTGGGTTACCGATCAGGATGAGGCTGACACGATCTTCTGCGTCGTTGATCTTCACGCCCTGACCGTTCCCCAAGATCCGGTTGAGCTGCGAAACCGCACCCTCGAACTTGCCCAGCTACTCATTGCTATTGGCATCGATCCCGCCCGAACCACTCTTTTCGTACAGAGTCATGTTCCCGAACACGCTGAACTTTCCTGGCTCATGGAATGCACTGCTGCATTCGGAGAACTGCGGCGCATGACCCAGTTCAAAGACAAAAGCGACAGTTCCGAGTTCATCTCGGCTGGTCTCTTTACCTATCCGGCTCTCATGGCCGCCGACATTCTTCTCTACGACACCGACCGCGTTCCCGTCGGGGATGATCAACGCCAGCATCTCGAATTGTCACGAGACCTCGCTATTCGATTCAACAGCAGGTACGGCGACACCTTTATTGTTCCCGAGGCAGCGATCGCAAAAATCGGAGCTCGGGTCATGGACCTCCAGCATCCGAACAAGAAGATGTCCAAGTCAGAAGACTCGCCGCAGGGCACGATTCTTGTGCTCGAAGATCTCGATGCGGCCGCTAAGAAAATCAAGCGAGCTGTTACCGACACCGACACCGACGTTCGCTTCGATATTGCCGAAAAACCAGGCGTTTCGAATCTTCTCTCGATTCTGAGTGCATGCACGGGGACCTCACCAGAAGAACTTGCCGATTCCTACACTCGCTATGGAGATCTCAAAGCTGCGGTCGCCGAAGCCGTCGTCGAAACCTTGCGACCGATCCAGTCTCGTTTCGCAGAACTCGCGGCCGACCCGACCGGCACTGCGTCAATTCTCGCTGCCGGTGCAGAGAAGGCTCGAGCGATTGCCGGGCCCGTCCTCGAACGGGCCCGAACAAATATCGGTCTGTTGCCACCGCGCTAGACGCGACGAAAACGTGGTTCTCAGGGAGCCATCGATCCGCCGTTGGCGAAACCTGATGGCGTATGGCGTCCGGCGCAGGAGTGTTCAAACAATCCGTAGCCGACCTTGCCGTCGAGTGTTGCCTTACCCACGTGATCGAGAATGCTGTATTGCGTAGCAATCATGATGCCGGGGTCGGACTGATTCGTGAGGTCGTAGGTCGCTGTTTCGATCCAGTCGCGCCCGCGCCAAACGCCATGTGTCCACTGCGGGTCGGGTCCGTAACCGCAACCAGCAGAAAGAGCGACATGGCCAAGGCATTCAACTTCGACAACAAGTGGGGAACCATCGGCAGCCTGAGCAGTGATCGTTGCAGACTCCGGAATACGCGTACCTGACCGATAGTTGATGTCGTACTTCGGATAGCCGAGGGGCT
>JAEMTX010000186.1 GCA_016462055.1 Acidimicrobiia bacterium
CACCTGAAGGACCTACGAGCGCAATGAGTTGCCCTGGGAGAATCGACGCAGAGACATCGTGAAGAACTTCGGCTCCTGGGCCATCGTCGACCGAACCGCTCAGACCTATCTCGAGCGATGCCAGCGACTCTTCGGCACCTGACGGATAGCGGAAGGTGACGTGATCGAACTCGATCGCACCCTTCGGCGGCGGAAGATGGATTGCATCGTCCTTGTCGTCGAGAGAATTACGAAGATCGAGTACTTCAAAAACTCGGTCGAAGGAAACGAGCGCCGTCATGATGTCGACCCGAGCACTTGAAAGCGCGGTCAGCGGTTCGTAGATGCGAGTCACTAATGCGGCTAAAGCAACCAGCGTGCCAAGAGTGATGGCATCAGAAATAACGAGTTGCCCGCCGATCCAATAGACCAGCGCAGTTCCGATCGCCCCTACGAGGGCGAGAGCAATGAGAAATGTTCGGCTGTACATCGCGCTCTGAATACCGATATCGCGCACTTCGGAGGCGCGATCAGAAAACTGTTTGGTCTCGCGCTTGCGATTACCAAACAACTTCACCAAGAGAGCACCTGAAACATTGAAGCGTTCGGTCATCTGCGTATTCATCGCGGCATTGAGATCGAAACCCCGACGAGTGATCGCCGACAGCCGACGCCCAACACGCTTGGCCGGAATGATGAAAATTGGCAGAACCAAGATTCCAATAAGCGTGAGGCGCCATTCCAGGTAGAACATCGCGATCAGCGTGGTGATGAGCACGATGACGTTTGATACGACCGACCCAAGCGTTGTCGTCACCGCGCGCTGAGCTCCGATGACATCGTTATTGAGGCGGCTCATCAACGCGCCGGTTTGAGTTCGCGTGAAGAAACCAATCGGCATGGCGGAAACGTGATCGAACAATTTCACCCGAAGGTCGTAAATCAGACCTTCGCCGATTCGTGACGAATAGAGACGTTCGAAAAATGACATTGCCGAAGAAAACACTGCTGCAGCGATCACGATGCCGGCGAGAACATGGAGGAGTCCACGATTTCCTTCAGGAATGGCCGAGTCGATGATCTGTCGGAAGAGCAATGCCGGTATGAGCCCAAGCAAGGCCTGAATAACAATGACAAAGATAAATGCTGAGATTGCCCACCGATAGGGGCGGGCATAGGAGAGCACTCGAAGAACGGTGCGGCGGCCGATTGATGCATTGGCAATCGCGTCGCGATTTCCGGACATCATCATGTGGAGGGAACTAGGCATCATGGTCCGCTCAGGTTAGGACCGACCGAGCGCATTCACTCCCGGCGCCGAACGCGCCACCGGCGCCCTAGGGCGCCGGCATTGATGGCGGAAAGTGAGGGATTCGAACCCTCGGTGACCCGAAGGCCACAACGGCTTTCGAGGCCGCCCCATTCGTCCGCTCTGGCAACTTTCCGTCTTCGACACTAGTTGCCCCTATTGGAAAGGGGCCAACGCGCCGTGGGGATCAGAAAGAGTTCAGCGCAGGCCAGCGAAGTAGGTCGAGAGCAGTTCGCTGCACTCGTCTGCTCGAACATCGGCAACCGTCACGAACTCGTGGTTGAGCCGAGGATCACTCCCGAGCTGATACAGCGAACCACAGGCGCCATTTTCATAACTCCGTGCACCGAAGACCACACGGCCAACACGAGCGTTCACCATGAGCCCAGCACACATGGCGCAGGGCTCCAGAGTGACAACCACGGTGGCATTCTCGAGTCGCCAAGAACCTATGGCGGAAGCGGCGTCTCGAACCGCAAGGAGTTCTGCGTGCGAGGTGGGGTCCTGTGACTGCTCACGTTCGTTATGACGACGAGCAACGACCTTGCCATCGATCACCACAACAGCACCGATCGGCACTTCACCTTGTTCGCCAGCGAGTCGAGCTTCCTCGATGGCCAAACCCATGAGATCAAAATCAGAAAGCCCGTGATCGGAGGACTCGGGGGTGTCAGTTGCAACTCCCATTCAGTCTCCGATCACGTTGCGTTCGTCTGTACTTGCTGGCGGAGGGAGTGGGATTCGAACCCACGGTGAGTTGCCCCACACACGCTTTCCAAGCGTGCCGATTCGGCCGCTCTCGCACCCCTCCCGGGGACCATCCATTTGTGCCGGACGGTGTTCCGAGCCGACAGGGTATCGTTCCTCCCGACCCGCTCTCGCGTGTGGCGGTCGGGTCCTGTGCAATCGGAACCCGCGAATCGAGTCAGGGCCGGAAGGCAGCAGCTCTCAACGGGATCACCGATGTGCCGCAGGTCGCCTGACCGTCACACGGGAGAGCGGGTCTTTTTCCGCCCATTGCCCACAGATCAGGGCGATGGCAGTCCCAGCCGATCGGTAGGCTCGCCACCAATGTCCTATCAGTCGCTCTATCGCCGCTATCGCCCGAGTCGCTTCAGTGAGGTTCGTGGCCAAGAGCACCTTGTGTCTGCGCTGCGCAACGCCGTTACCGAAGATCGCCTGGGCCACGCCTATCTCTTCTCTGGCCCCCGAGGCACCGGCAAAACCTCTACTGCTCGCATCCTCGCCAAGGTTCTCAATTGTCAGAATCCCGAAGCGGGCGAGCCATGTTGTGTGTGCGACTCATGCCTTTCCATCGATGCCGGAACCAGTTTCGATGTCCACGAACTCGATGCCGCTTCCAATAACGGCGTCGATGCAATCCGCGATCTCATCTCAAGCGCGTCACTCGCCACACCTGGTCGCTACAAGGTGTACATCCTCGATGAGGTCCACATGCTTTCGACCGCGGCGTCGAATGCATTATTGAAGACCCTTGAAGAACCGCCATCACATGTCATCTTCGTCTTGGCAACAACCGATCCGCAGAAGGTTCTTCCAACGATCCGAAGCCGCACGCAACATTTTGAAGTGCATCTGCTTTCGGCCGCGGATCTTGAAGGACTCGTCGACTACGTCGTCGCCGATGCTGGCCTTGAATTGTCATCTGAAGGTCGCTCCTATGTCTTGCGCGTCGGCGCTGGTTCTGCTCGCGACACGCTCTCTGCGCTCGATCGAGTTGTTGCCGCTGGCGGTATCCCCGATTCTGAAGACGCCGTCGATGAACTTGTCGAAGCATTGTGCGAACGCGATACCGGTCGCGCACTCATTGCTGTCGAGGGTGCACTCTCGCGAGGGCGCAATCCGCGTGTTCTCGGCGAAGCTCTCATCGCACGATTGCGCGACGTCTTCCTTGCATCAGTTGGTGCCAACCTTTCTCGCCTGACCGATACCGACCGTGCCCGCGCCACCGAACAAGGCCAACGCCTCGGTGCCGCCGGCGCAACACGTGCACTTGAAGCACTCGGACAAGCATTCGTGGGCATTCAAGATGCTCTCGACCCACGCATCCCGCTTGAAGTCGCGTTAGTCCGGCTCACTCGCGACGACGCCGATGTGTCGCTGTCATCACTCGCCGAACGCATTTCACGACTCGAACGCGATGGCGTCGTCGTTTCGACCAACGCGCCACCCAAGGCCCCCGGCCCGGCCCGGCCCAACGCGCTGCCACCTCCCGTCGCCGACGACGAGCAGGTCGATTCCAGTCCCATGCCAGCAGCAGGTAGCCGTCCTGCCGATGTTGCTCGCGAGGAACTTCGCCGTCGAACGGGTGGCGAAGAACCGGCACGTCCGAGTCGCGCTGCGACCCGCCCACCGAGCCGTCCCGCTCGTCCTGGTCGTCCCGGCGCAGCGCCCGCCCCTGAACCAGTCGCAGAACCCACGCCTGAGCCGATCGTCGAACCCGCCCCCGAGCCAGTGGCCGAAGCTGCGCCAAGCGCTCCGGCTG
>JAEMTX010000187.1:0-1759 GCA_016462055.1 Acidimicrobiia bacterium
CTGACCCGACTACATTCAGCGTCATGGGTCAGCCAGTCACAGTTCTAGAGAAGCCATCGTCAATCCCCGGTGTGGTCCGATTCGAGACCAATCGTCCGCTTACCGGCATGGGACACGAGATCTACCGCTCTGCCGATGATGCTGTCGCCGATCGTCCGTCAGATCTGGTCGCCCGCACGCTGTTTGAGGTCGCGGGGGTCGAGTCGGTCCATGTGAATGGCAACGTGATCACGGTGGGGTTCACGGGCAAGCCTGAGGGTTTGAAGGAACGCCTTGAGGAACTCTTCACCTATTACCGAGAAGGCGTCGAAGTCGTGATGCCGGAAGGTTTCGGCGACTGATCAGTTGCCTTTATCGAACATCTGTTCGATACTGGTGCGGTGGTTCTTCCCGTCGCTCTTTCCTCTTCCAGAGATCTCTCTGATCTTCACGAACTGGCCGAACAGATTCGGCCGGTGGTGCTGGCGCGCCAAGCCGTACTGCCCGTTTGTGGGCCACTTGAACAGCTCATTCCCGATGGGGGGCTTATGCGTGGTTCGACTATCGCCGTTGGTGGGGTCGGGGCGACTTCGCTGGCATTGCAACTGATCACAGCGGCATCGAAGAACGGTTCGTGGGTCGCCGTTGTTGGACTAAGCGATCTCGCTCCGGTTGCTGTGCTTGAAGCGGGTCTTGATGCTGAGCGTGTGGCATTTATTGATCCGGGAGGTTCGGGCCGAGGGGTTGATGTCGTGGCCGCGCTTGTCGGCGCAATCGACATCGTCGTGCTCGACTCGCGGTTGTCGTTACGCGATTCAGATACTCGTCGACTTGGGTCGCGTTTACGTGAACGCGGTTCGATTCTTGTTGTGGTGTCTCCAGGGGATGAACCAACCTCGCAGTGGTCAAGTGATCTTGTCTTTACCGTTCGGGATTCGCGGTGGGAAGGACTTGGCTGTGGCCATGGTCATCTGCGGTCGCGTCGGGTGCGCGTTGGCGTTGGTGGGCGAGGGCGAGCAAGCCGCAACATGCAGCATGAACTGTTGTTGCCAGCGGCCGATGGTCATGGTGCGACGGGGGAATGCGAAGACGGCGGTGGAACGGTCGTCGCGTTCAGCCGGTGATGTGGTGACGCTGTGAATGTGCGCACATTGGTGGTGTCGTGTCCGGATTGGCCAGTGATCGCCACAGCTGCATCGGCTGACGATGTTGTCGCGGTCATTGCGGCGAATCGGGTGACGGCAACATCGCCAGCGGCGCGTGCAGAAGGAGTCGAGATTGGTCTTCGGCGGCGCGATGCACAACGTCGTTGTCCGGGGTTGCTAATTGTCGACCCAGACCCTGATCGTGATGCTCGAGTCTTTGCATCGATTGCTGCGCTTGTCGATCGGTTCACTCCGCGAGTTGAACTGTCTTCTCCTGGGTCGCTTGCCTTTCCAACCCTTGGGCCTTCTCGCTATTTCGGCGGAGACGAGGCGTTGGCTCGTCTCGTTGCTGCTGACATCGACGGCGCGCTCGGGTCATCGGGCTGGTTCGGTGCGGTAGGTGTGGGCATCGCCGATGGGGTGTTTGCGGCGACCCATGCTGCGGAACTAGCAACGGCGGAACCTGACCATGTGCGAGTGATCGCCCCGGGAGAATCAGCGCTTTTCCTTTCTCGGTTTCTCGTTTCGGCTCTTGGTCGACCGGAATTGGCCGACGTTCTGCAGCGACTAGGGCTTCGTCATCTTGGTGAGTTCGCGGCGCTCAAGGTCGACGATGTTGTTGCTCGTTTTGGAGT
>JAEMTX010000187.1:1769-3782 GCA_016462055.1 Acidimicrobiia bacterium
GTTGGCGCATCGACTTGCTCGTGGTCTTGATGAACGACCGCCGGAAGTGGGTCCTCCGGCACGGTCCTTTGATGTCATTGCGAAGCTTGATCCGCCGGCTGAGCGCGTTGATATCGCCGCGTTCGCAGCGCGAACTGCAGCAGACCAATTGTATGAACAACTCGGTGGGGAAGGTTTGGCGTGCACGCGCTTACTTGTTGTTATTGAGACCGATTCGGGTGAACGGCTTGAACGTGTCTGGCGTCATGAAGGCGCGTTGTCGTCGACGGCCATTGTCGATCGTGTTCGTTGGCAACTCGATGGATGGCTCAATGGTCCAAGTGCGCAGCGACCAACGGGTGGGGTGACACGGCTAGTACTTGTACCCGACGAAGTGATGCCTGCTCGCGGCCGGCAACAAGGTTTTTGGGGTGGCGAGACCGAGGCCGACGAACGCGCTGGTCGGGCATTGGCGCGCGTACAAGGAATGTTGGGTGTCGCGGCGGTGACGATTCCTGAGCGACGTGGCGGTAGGGGACCAGCCGATGTTGTGGTGCGCGTGCCATTTGTCGGTACTGACGGCGGTGGCAATGAAGGTCATGGGGCGCGTGTGACTGCTCCATGGCCAGGCCGAGTGCCGTCGCCGATGCCGACGTTGCTTCCGACTGAACTGCTGTCGGTCCAAGTGCTTGATGTGCGGGGCGCTCCGGTGTGGGTGAGCGGGAGGGGAACGCTGAGCGCTGAACCGTCAACGGTGAGATTCGATGACGCGGCACGAGGCGGGGTCTCGATCCTGGGGTGGGCCGGGCCATGGCCGTGCGATGAGCGGTGGTGGGATCAACTCACGCATCGTCGTCGTGCCCGCTTGCAGTTGGCGTTGGCCGATGGCCGGGCACTGCTCGTTCAGATTGAGCAGGGGCATTGGTCAGTCGAGGCGATCTATGACTGATCCGAAGGAACGCCCAGTGATTCATTGGCTTTCGAGGGCGCAGCGCTGCCCCCGAGAATCGGGGCGAGGTCACGAAAATCATGGGTGGTCGTATGATGAGAAAAGACATGCCGATCTAAGGCTGATGAATGACGACACACCGGAACCGAAATCGATTGCTGCTGGCAACAGTCAGTCTTGTAGTGGTCGGGGCGATTCTCGCTGGGGTTGTGATTCAGAGTCGATCAGAAACGAATGATCAGGCCGCCGAGCCCGTCACGTCGACCACCGCGCCATCGGGATCCACTGCGCCGTCAACAGCGCCGACGACTCTTTCGTTCTCGTCAAATGCGTCGATTCCCCCTGAACAAGTCGTAGTGCAGCCTGAGGTTCAAGTGACCATCGGTGCAGGAGATATCGCCCCGGTTATTTTGAAACTTGCCGTGACCCCAGTAGGTACCGACGAAGAGCGCATTGAGCAGGTTCGTGCAGCCCGTAACGAACTTCTTGCACAGCTGCCGGCGGGTTCATGGACAGGCACTGACAATGTCGGAACCTTGCCGTACATAGCGTTATCTCTTGACGCCGCTGGCTTTGAAGCAACACGAAACTCCGGCGTTGTGTCGATGATTAATGACGATGAACAGTTGTTTGTCTCTGCCTCGGGTCTTGAACCATCCTCAACAGTTAGCCCGAGTTCCATTAACTCCACCGCCACGATGGGGGCTACTGCTGCTTGGGCTGCAGGATGGAAGGGTGCGGGTTCGACAGTTGCGGTCATCGATACCGGCGTTCAGACCGATCATCCCTATCTCATGCGGGGATCTACGAAAAAGACGATTGCCGAAGCCTGCTTCAGTTCCTCATGCCCGTCTGGTGCAGCGATGTCGCCGACGAGCAATCCAATCGTTGGTGCAGCCAAACCATGTTCAGGCGCGGCTGGTTGTGAACATGGGACCCATGTTGCTGGTATTGCAGTCGGTGGAAACGGGAGCAGTATCCCTTCCGGCATTGCTCCTGACGCAAATCTAATTGCTATCAATGTGTTTTATGAGTATCGGGTTGGTGCGGTCCCAAAGATTTCGTCGTCGACTTCGAGTGTCGAC